>JAQGJO010000197.1 GCA_028290595.1 Hyphomicrobiales bacterium
ACAGTTTGGCGGCGTCCGGCCCGCGCGATTCAAGCACCCGCGAATAGGCCGGCACATAGGCGGCGTTGAACGCGCCTTCGCCGAAGATGGCGCGGAAATGATTGGGCAGGCGCAAGGCGATGTAGAAGGCGTCCGCGAGTGCGCCGGCACCGAGCAGGGCGCCGAGCAGCACGTCGCGCGCGAAGCCCGTGCCGCGCGACAGCAGCGTGTACCCGCCGACCGACAGGAGATTGCGGGCAAGTCCGCTCACTGGCAAGTCCTGCTCAAATGAATGTCCCGTTCACTGGAACGTCCGCATCGCCGCGCGTGTTGGGAGCGGCGTATCGTCGGCCCCTTCCATGCCGATGCGTTCGGCGACGAGATAAAGCGGCCGCCGTTTCACCTCGGCAAAAATGCGCCCGACATATTCACCCAGCACGCCGAGCGAAAACATCTGGATGCCGGCGAAAAACAGAATGGAGACGATGAGCGAGGCATAGCCGGGAACATCGATGCCATGTGTGGCGGTACGGAACAGGTAATAGGCCGCGAGGACCAGCGATATCATGGACACGAACATGCCGATGAAGGTCCAGATGCGCAGCGGCACGACGGAAAACGACATCAGCCCGTCGAGCGCGAAGCGCGTCAGCGAGCCATAGCTGAATTTTGATTGACCGAAGGCGCGCTCTGAGGATTCGAACGGCACGCCGATCGAGCGGAAGCCGACCCAGGCATAAAGACCCTTGGAGAAACGCGCCCGTTCGCCCATGGCGCGCAGCGCACTGACGGCTTTCTTGTCGAGCAGACGGAAGTCGCCGGCGCCGGGCGGCAGGCGTGTCTCGCCGAACATGGCGAACAGATCGTAGAATTTTTCCGTCAGCACGCGCCGCATCGGGCTGTAGCCTTCTCTGTCGGTGCGCTGGCCGTAGACGTTCTGATAGCCTTCCTTCCAGAATTTTATGAAGGTTACGATCAGCTCCGGCGGATGCTGAAGATCGGCGTCCATGATGACGATAGCGTCGCCTTGGGCATGGTCGAGGCCGGCCGCAATCGCGACTTCCTTGCCGAAATTGCGGCTGAAGGAAACGGCCAAAATCCGGGGATCGGCGGCGTTGAGCGCGTGCAGGATTTCCACTGTCTCGTCGTGCGAGCCGTCGTCGACGAAAACCACCTCAAAAGAAGTCGTGCATCTTTCGAGCACGGGAATGAGTTGGGCAACAAGCGGCCGCAGGTTCTCCGCCTCGTTGAACATCGGAACCACGACTGAGATCTGTGGCTTGGACTTGTCCCGTTGAGAAAGAAGCGTGGGGTCGTCGGTGCTCGTTTGCGTCATCGCCTTGGCTTTGTCAGTGTGCGCAGATTGCGTCTGCCGCCCGCTATCCTCGAAGACCTATGCGGGGACGCTGTTTTGTGCAAGTTGGCCGCATATGATTGGCAAGCTGCGAGCCAACGGTACGGATTTGAAAGCAAACCAATTGGCCGCTCTTGAGTTCATCTTGTGCGCTGACGATTACGGCCTTTCGCCGGCTGTCAGCCGCGGCATCCTGGAAGCCCTCGCGGCCGGCCGCCTGAGCGCCACGGGAGCGATGACGAACCGCCCCGATTGGCCGCGCGCTGCCCGAGAACTCACTGCTTTTGCAGGAAAAAACTGGCTGGGCGTGCATCTCAATCTCACCTTGGGGGCGCCGCTGTCGGCCATGCCCGGGTTTGCGCCTGACGGCGCCTTGCCGGCAATCGGGCGAATCGCCCGTGCGCGCCCCGCCGATCTGCCGGGAAGCGAGATCGCCGGCGAAATCGCCTGCCAGCTCGATGCCTTCTCGCAGGCTATGGGCCGGGCGCCGGATTTCGTCGACGGGCATCAGCATGTCCAGGCGCTGGCTGCCGTCCGGCCGCATCTGTTCGAGCAGTTGTCGCGCCTCAATCTGCCGGCGTCGTTCTGGCTGCGCGACAGTTCCGACACCTTGCCGCGGATTTTGCGCCGTCGCATCCAGATCCTGAAAGCCGGCACGGTCGCCTGGCTCGGCCGCGGCTTTGCCGCCGAGGCGCGGACGAGGGGCTTTGCCGTCAATGACGGCTTTGCCGGCTTCTCTGGCTTCGACGCGCAGGCGGATTATGGCGGGGCCTTCGATCGCTATCTCGTCGCACCAGGGTGCCGCCACCTGATCATGTGCCACCCGGGCCACGTGGATGCCGAATTGAAAGCGGTCGACCCGGTGCTCGAAAGCCGCGAGCAGGAACTGGCCTTCTTCCTGTCCGACCGGTTCAAATCCCTGCTTTCGCAACGAAATGCAGCCCTGGCTTTGCCGCAACTGCCGCAAATTTAACTCGACATTAAGCGTAAAGCCGCAAGATCGTGCCGCCGGGCAAGGCCCTTTTGCGCTTGCCGTTGCGGCATTTCGACGATTTCGAGGCGACAATGCAAACTGAATTGGAAGCGGACGTTCAGCGGGACTGGCCGCAGTCCGGCGGCAAACGCACGCTGCGCGACACGATCGTCAAGCTGGCGTCGCTCGTCAGCGGCGTCGCGGTCCTCGTCGTGATGGTTGTCGCCTCCGTCAGCCGGTCGCAAGGCTCCAGCAACATCGCGCAGGACGTGCTCTGGGCCATCGGCGCGGCGCTGCTCATTGGGACGATACTGACGGTCGTGTTGAATTTCATTCTGCACCGCGCGACCCAGCCCATCGAACAATTGACGACCGCGCTGCAGCGGCTCGCGGCGGGAGATCTTCAGTTCAACCTGCCGCAGATCAGCGACAATCACGAGATCGGCCAGATGGCGCGCGCCGTCCGCGAACTGAAAGAACGCCTGACGGAGCGTGGCGAATTGCTGCGCACGGTCGAGGCCAGCACCGATGCCGCCCAGACCCGCCAGAAGAAGATCGACGCGCTGATCCTCGACTTTCGCACGACGGTCGGCGACGTGCTCGGACAGGTCGCCTCGCAAAGCGAGCACATGACCCTTGCGGCCGACAGCCTTTCGACGATCGCCACCGAAAGCGCGCGGCGTTCGCGCGACGCCTCCGGCTCGACGGCCGAAGCTTCGAGCTATGTGATGACGGTCGCCCGCGCGTCGGAGGAATTGTCCGCCGCGATCCGCGAGATCGAGAATCAAGTGGTACGCACCCGCAATATCGTCATCGAGGCGTCGCGCACGACCGCCAGGACCAGCGAGACCATCGACGGACTGGCCGAGAAGGCCCAGAAGATCGGTGAAATCATCGGCATCATTCAAGCGATCGCGGCGCAGACCAATCTGCTCGCTCTCAACGCCACCATCGAAGCAGCGCGCGCCGGCGAAGCAGGACGCGGCTTCGCGGTCGTCGCGCAGGAAGTGAAATCGCTTGCCCACCAGACCGCGCAGGCGACCGATCGTATCGCCGAGCACGTCGTCTCGATCCAGAACGCGACATCGGGCGCGGTCGAAGCCATCGGATCGATCGCTGCGACCATGCAGCAGGCGGAAGGATTTACCGCGGGCATCGCTGTCGCCGTCGAAGAACAGGCGGCCGCGACCAAGGAAATTTCGCGCAGCGCCGCGGAGGCTGCCGACGAAACGCAATCGGCGTCAGGCCATATGGACGGGCTCAAGGCGGTTGTCGGCGAGACCGATCAGGCGGCGGCGCAGGTGCATCGCTCCGCCACCGACGTCGCGCATCAGGCCAAGCGTCTCAACAATACGATCGACGGCTTTCTGCGCTCGGTCGCAAGCGCGTGAGCGTTGAGACTCTGAGACAAATGCCGGGATAATGCAAAGAGGCTCCGCATGGGGCCTCTTTCTTTTCAAGGCTCGCTTTCCGATGCACGCGGCAGATTTATAAGCCGGCGTTTTGCTGCGCCACCATGCAGAACAGCATCGGTATCGACAGCATCGTATTGGTGCGCGAGACAAGCATGGCGATGCGGCCAGCCTTGGCTTTTTCATCGGCAGTCGCATCGACCAGCCCAAGCGCCTTCTGCTGGTTCGGCCAGATGATGAACCAGACGTTGAAGGCCATGATGAGCGCCAGCCACATGCCGATACCGATGGCGTGGACGCCCTTCTGCAGGGCAAGCGCCTGCCAGATGTAGCCGTTCATCCAGGCCAGCAGCAGGCCGGTGAGCACGGTGAACGCGGCGCCCCAGCGGAACCAGAACAGCGCATTGGGGGCGATGAATTTGGTGATCGCGGCGCGATGTTCGACCGGTTCGATCTTCGGAACCGTCGGGATCTGCACAAAATTGAAATACCAAAGGATGCCGATCCACATGACGCCGCACAACACATGCAGCCAGCGCATGAAAAATGCCGCCCAGGCATGATCGATCTTGATGAATTGGCCGGTGGCGATCCCAGCGAGGATGATGATCAGGATCAGCAGGGCGACGCCAGCCGCCAGCGTTTTCTCGAGCGATTGAAGTATCGATGTCAATGCAACCTCCCAGTTCCACCCCTATCGTTTGGGAAGGTTAACACAGTCGGCCAGCCTCACAACACATTGTTGCCACAATTCACGCCCGAATCCCGGCAGGTTCAAATGGTCACAAATCTGTCCTAAAGCGTACGATTTCAGAAGGATTCATGTGTCCGGGCAGGTCGTTAGATGTAATTTTAAGTATTTCGTCGTTCTTTTTATATTTTGGGGAACCTGTTGATGCGAAGTGCGGTTGATTCGTTTCCACGCTTCGCTGTTTGAAAGGCAATATCCATGCGGCGCACCATTCTTGCTGCCGGCTTGATCTTCGTAGTTCTTGGCCTGGCCGCCATGGTCAACGGTTGGACGATTGTTCAGGTAGAGCGCGGTTGGGCTCAGTTCATCGCGGGCTCCGTGCTGTTGGGCTCGGGCGCTCTGCTGGTGGCGATGAGCGCGGTGGTCGCGCGGCTGGAGGCGCTTCTTTCCATCGCCGTGCCTGCGGCCAGCGCTGCCTATCCCGACTACGCGCCCGCCGGTGTCGCTGCTGATATTCCTGCTGACGTTCGTGCCGACATGGCCACGGAAGCGAGGCCGGAGCCCGTTCATCCGATGCCCGAATACCCGAGGCCTGAATACCCGAGGCCTGAACACGCGGTTGCCGAAGCCCCGCAAGAGCGAGACCCGGTGTCTAGCCCGCTTCCGCTTGAGACGTTCCGACCGCCGGTACCTGTCGAACAGCCCGAAGAACAGACCGCCGGTTCCGGGGCGAAGCGAATCTCGATAGGCGCCCTGGCCGGAGCGGCCACGGCTGCGACGGGCGCAACTCTCGGCGCGGCTTTCCGGCGCACCGAGACACCGGCGCCGGCGGAAACGCCGTCGTCCCAAACGCCGCCGTTCTTCCCGCCGCCTCCGCCGTCTATTGTGCCACCGCCGCTTCCCGGTGCGCAGACGTCGCCCGAATCGAGCCGCATCGCAGCCGAGTTTCAGGAGCGCTTGTTCGGGGCCAAGATCGCCGAGCCGATCGAGGCGCCCATGCCCGCCGTGCAGCCCGAGTTCGATGTCCCAGGTCTGAACAAGCCTCGGGAGAACGAGCCTCAGGCGGACGATCGTGAACCAGCCGATGTCGCCGACGACGAATTCCCCGACGCGCCTCCGGCTCCGCCGGCGCTCGGTTCAGTCGGCGATCCGGAGTTCACCGAAGAGCTGGATGAGCTTCGTCACGCCCCGGCTGAGTCCGGCACGCCTGAACCTGAGCCCGAGCCAGAGGCCGAAACTGAGCCCGAGCCTGAGACCAATCCGGAAATCGACGAAATGGCCTGGCTTGATGCGGCGCTGCGCGGCGTCGAAATGCCAAAGCAACCGGAATGGGCGCCGCCGCCGATTCCCCCGCAACGGGCCGTGGAACCGCCGCCGCCTCCCGAGTCCCCCTCACACGAGAGCGCGCCGCCGCACGAGCATGAGCAGCCCGACGCCGTGTCGAAAGGGAACATCGTCCGCACCTATGAATCGCAGGGCGTGATCTACAACCTCTACGACAACGGCTCAGTCGACGCCGAAACGCCGAATGGTCTGTTCCATTTCGCGTCGGTCGAGGAATTGCGGGAGTTTCTGGCGAAATCAGCCTAGCGCATTTTCAAGCGAAGTGGACACCGGTTCGCGTGAAGAAAATGCGCTCTTTCAACAAACCAGACGCGTCTTTCCGATCCAGCGGATCGGAAAACGCTATGGAGTTCCGTGCATTCCTTCGGAACTTTTTCGACGATGCTTTGACTCACTTGATGAGTTGCGACAGCGTTTTGAATTGGGCCGTGCCGGCGCGCTCCAACCATTCGAACACGGCCATCTCCGTCGTCGCTACATCGACATCATGAGAGCGCATGCGCTCGATGGCGAATGATTTCGAATCCGATGTCCGCGAAGAAATGGCGTCGCCAATGACGACGACGTCGAACCCGTTGGATCGCAGGTCCAGTGCCGTCTGCAGCACGCAGACATGCGCCTCGATTCCACAGACGATGATCTGCCGTCTCAGGTGAACCTTGCCGAGTTCGTTGATGCGCTGGGCAAGGGCTTCATCGCGCAGGCAGGAAAACGTCATCTTCGGCAGCACGACCGCATTGTTGCCGCCGGCCTCGATCACCTCCGGCACGGTCGCACCAATGCCCTTGGGATATTGCTCCGAGATCGTGATCGGAATTTCCAGCAATCGCGCCGCCTGGCACATGCGCGCGACATTCGCCATCAACTGCTCTTGCTGTGCCATGACCGGCAGCAGCCGCGCTTGAATGTCGACGACAAGCAATTGCGACTTTTGCCGGTTCAGAATCATCGCTCAA
>JAQGJO010000198.1 GCA_028290595.1 Hyphomicrobiales bacterium
CGGGCGCAGATCGAGCGCTTCCACCTTGAAGCCCTGCATGAAGGCGATCTGCACGATGCGGGCATCCATGCCAGCGCATTCCAGATTGCGCTGCACGTAGGGGCCGCCGACCATGTCGAGGATGACATTGACGCCCAAGCCGTCGGTCAGCTTCTTCACTTCGGCGACGAAATCCTGCGTCTTGTAGTTGATCGCATAGTTGGCGCCGAGATTGAGGCAGGCCTCGCCCTTCGCATCAGTACCGACAGTGACGATGGAGCGCGCGCCGAGCGCATTGGCGAGCATCACGGCGGTCGTGCCTATGCCGGACGAGCCGCCGTGGATGAGCACGGTTTCGCCAGCAGCCAGTTTCGCGGTCATGAAGCCGTTGACCCAGACCGTGAAGAAGGTTTCGGGAATCGCCGCGGCTTCGACCATGCTGAAGCCTGCCGGTACCGGCAGGGCGTGGCTCTCGTGCACGACGCAATATTCGGCATAACCGCCGCCATGGGAGAGCGCACAGACCTTGTCGCCGAGCTTGTAGCGCGTTGCGCCGGGGCCGAGCGCTGCGACGGTGCCGGAAATTTCCAGGCCGGGCAGATCGGATGCCCCGGGCGGGGGCGGATAGCGGCCAAGCCGCTGTGATACGTCGGGCCTGTTGATGCCGGCTGCGGCGACCTGAACGAGAATTTCGCCATTGCCGGGCTGCGGCATCGGCCGAGTCTCAGGTTGCAGGACTTCCGGGCCGCCGGGTTCCTTGATGGCAATGCAGACCATGGTCTGCGGCAGATTGGACATTTCGTACTCCCGGTATCTATCAGCAAGTCTGATTTACGGTCGTAGCGCGGCTTTTCCTCGCATGCAACGGCGTTGCTCTGTGTCATCCCCGACGCCCGCGCAGCGGGCGAGCGGGGATCCAGACCTGACGATTCAGCGCATCGCCTGAACCAACATCCGCAATGCGGCGGCCTCCGGCTTCTGGTTTCCCGCTCGCGCTTCGCGCGTCGGGAATGACAAGCGGTTGGGTTGGCGATACTTTGGAAAAAAGCACCGGAGGAAACAAATGAAAGAAACGCTCGACTACGAATGCATGGGCGCGCGCATCCGCTATCAGCGCAAGGGAGCCGGCCCAACGCTCCTGTTGCTCAAAAACGAAGAAGCGCTGCCGGGCGATACGGCATTCATCGATGAATTGGCGAAATCCTTCGATGTGATCGTGCCCGATCATCCGGGCTTTGGGCTGTCCGATACGCCGGACTGGCTGCGAGGCATGGGCGACACCGCCTATTTCTATCTCGATTTCATCGAGGCGCTGAAGCTCGACAGGTTGCATGTGGTCGGCTGTTCGGTCGGTGGCTGGATCGCGGCGGAAATTGCCGTGCGCGATTGCGGGCGGATCGCCTCGCTCAGCCTGCTGGCGCCTTATGGCGTGCGCAAGAGCGGCGTGCCGTTCGGCGATGTTTTCATCTGGACGCCGGAGGAGAATGTGCGCAAGCGCGTGCGCGATCAAAAGCTCGTCGACGCATTCATGGCGCGGCAGAAAACCAAGGAAGAAGAGGCGGCGCTGCTGAAGGATCGCTATGGCACGGCGCGGCTGGCGTGGAACCCGCGCTTCTTCAATCCGGAACTGCAGCGCTGGCTGCATCGCATCAAGCCGCCGCTGCAGACCATCTGGGGCGACCAGGACGAACTTGCGCCGGTGGAAATCTTCGATGCCTGGAAGGCCGGTCTGCCCAATGCCAAAAACACGGTGATCAAGGATTGCGGTCATCTTCCGCATTTCGAACATCCGGAAAAGTCCGCGGCTATCGTCCGCCAGTTCATCAGCGAGGTGCGGCCGTGAAATTCTATGCTTTTCACCTGATGCCCTATCGCCATCTCGATTTCGAGAAGGCCGATAAATACAGATCCTATTGGGTCAATCTGCCGAGCGGATTTTACGATCCCAAGCTCGGCGCGAAACTCTATCACGAATATATCGATCAACTCGTCTACGCCGCCGATTGCGGCTTCGACGGCATCAGCGTCAACGAGCATCATCAGACCGCCTATGGCCTGATGCCGGCGCCAAACCTCATTGCCAGCGCGCTCATCGAGCGCACGCGCGGCAGGGATACCAAGATCGCGGTCATCGGCCGGGCACTGCCGATCGCCGGCAATCCGATCACCATCGCGGAAGAATTCGCAATGCTTGACAATCTGTCGGACGGGCGCCTCATTGCCGGCTTCGTGCGCGGTATCGGCTGCGAATATCATTCGTCGGGCGTCAACCCGATCTATTCGCATGATCGTTTTCACGAGGCGCACGACATCATCACGCGCGCCTGGGCCGCCGACAAGCCGTTCGCCTATGAGGGCGATCATTACAACATCAATTACGTCAGTTGCTGGCCGCGTCCGGTGCAGCAGCCCGGCCCGCCGATCTGGATTCCCTCGCAAGGTTCCGGCGAGACGATCGACTGGGCAGCGGCGCCTGAGCGCAAATATCCGATGATCATGGCGTTCAGCCCGACCGAAGCGGTCGTGCGCTTTCACGAGGTCTACAAGTCGAAGGCGCGGGAATACGGCTA
>JAQGJO010000212.1 GCA_028290595.1 Hyphomicrobiales bacterium
GGCGTTCTCGTCGCTCATCTATGCGCCGCTGGTGATGCCGGAAGTCATCATGGGCCTGTCGCTGCTGCTGCTCTTCGTCGCCTTCGATCTCGATCGCGGCTTCTGGACGCTGACCCTGGCGCACACGACCTTCGGCATGTGCTTTGTCGCCATTGTCGTCCATGCGCGGCTGGCGGGCTTCGATCGCAGCCTGGAGGAGGCGGCGATGGATCTCGGCGCGCCGCCGCTGGCGACTTTCTTTCAGATCACCCTGCCGCTAATCGCGCCTTCGGTCATCGCCGGCTTCCTGCTCGCCTTCACGATTTCGCTCGATGATTTTGTCATCGCCAGTTTCACCACCGGGCCAGGTGCCACGACCTTGCCGATGCGCATTTACAGCCAGGTGCGGCTGGGGGTGACGCCGGAAATCAATGCCATCTCGACTCTGATGATCGGCACGGTGGCGCTGCTCGTTGGGGCGGGTCTGCTGATCGCGCGCGGCTTCCGGCGGCAGCCTGTTTAGACGGGCCAAAGGACTAGCCGAGAGACAAAAAGCCGCAAAAACCCGTCGAAACGGGGTTGTTTCATCGATTTTTCGCCACGGGCCTTGACGGTGGCCGGCTATCGAGCGCTATATTCATTCAGATATAACGCTTGCTTTCTGGACCACAATTCGTCTTCGCGAGGCTCAATTGGCTGGTATTTTACAGTTTTCCCATCCGGAATCGAAAGTGCGGCCGCTCTGGCCAAATTTTGTCGCGCCTCAGCCCGTCGTCGAGGGTCCATCGGTTGCAGGCCTGGTCTTGCGGCAGCGTCGCAAGCTCTGGGGGTTCAGCACCAATCTGCATTGCTCGATCATCGGCACCTGCATGACGGTGGGCGAGTTGCGCAAGATCGTCCGCAAGGCGTTTGACGGCCCCACCGACCATCTGACCGAACACGATCTGCATCAGAAGGGAGTCCAGCTTGCCTCGGTGCACGCCGGGCCGGCCAAACTGCTGCAGAAGGCGCTTGATACCCGTCACGGCGCATCGATCCGCCTGTTCGAGGCGGCCGATAGTCCGGCCGATGTCCTGCGGCTATGGGAAGAGGCCAAGAAAGCCGGCGATATTGCAGGTGGCTATTGGGCAGCGCTGACGCATCCGCAATCGACGGGCGAAACGATCCGCATGGTCTTTGCCGACGTTCATATGCTGTCGCATCTGGTCGGCGCCGCCAATCGCGCCGACATCCGGCAGTTGACGAAGCTTGAAAAGGAAAATGCCGCGCTCACCGAGAAGGTTGAACGGCAGGAAGCGCGTCTGCGCACCATGCTGGTCGAGCGTGACCGCGAAATCCAGCGGCTGCAGAAACTGCTCTCCGCGCAATTGACCGTCAGCCACGCGTCATCCGAGGCCGACGAGGGCGACACCGAGACCTTGCATCGTCTGGTGAGCCGGCTGCAGACGCAATTGTCGCGCGAAGAGACGCGCTGCACGCGGTTTGAAGCCGAGCGTCAGCAATGGCGCAGCGAGCAAAGTGCATCGAGAACCGAAATGGAGCGTTTGCAGACCCGAGCCTCCCAGCTCAGTGAAGAGGTGGAGGCGCTGGAAGCCTATGCCGGCGCGCAATCGCCGGGCTCTGTGTCCGACATTTCGCCGGTCCGCACTTCATTCACCGGCACGATTCTCTATATTGGCGGCCAGCCATCGTCCCTACCCAGCCTGCGTGACGCGGTGACATCGACAGGTGCGCGGTTCCTGCATCACGATGGTGGACAGGCGGATGCGATGAGCCTGCTTGCCGGTCTCGTCGGCCGCGCTGACATCGCGGTGTTTCCGGTCGATTGCGTCAGCCACAATGCTGCGAACGCGGTGAAACGGTTGTGCAAGCAATCCGAAAAACCTTTCGTCGCTTTGCCCAGGAGCGGTGTGGGAAGCCTGCTGCGGGCTTTGAGCATGACGCCCCCATCCTTCGAGACGCGCCCTGCAGGGCGCTCCTCAGGATGAGGGCTTCTTTGTAAATCGTACAAGCTGACAGAAGCCCTCATCCTGAGGAGCGGGCATAGCCCGCGTCTCGAAGGACGGGGGCGTCGGAGGAAATGGCGATTCAAACAGGTGTAATTGTGCCTGTGAGAGAGCGGTAAGTCGATAAGTGGAGAGATCAGATGAACGTTGCGGTTTCAAACGATACAGTCGGCGCGAAGGTCGCGTCGTTCCTGAAGGCTCAAGGTAAGCTGTTGATCGACGGCAAGTTCGTCGATGCGCTATCGGGCGAGACATTCGCTGTCTATGACCCGGCGACCGCCAAGCAGATCGCCTCGGTTGCCGCCGGTGACAAGGCCGATGTGGACCTGGCCGTGCGCGCGGCGCGCAAGGCGTTCGATCACGGTCCGTGGTCGAAAATGTCACCGGCCGATCGCGCCCGGCTGATCTATCGTCTCGGCGAGGCGATCGAAGCTCATGGCGATGAGCTGGCACTGCTGGAAACGCTCGACAACGGCAAGCCGCTGCGCGTGGCGCGCGCGATCGACGTGGCGTCGTCGGCGGAAAAGCTGCGTTACTATTCGGGCTGGGCGACGAAGCTTTCTGGCAAGACCGTCGATGTGTCGCTGCCGGGGGACTGGCATGCCTATACATTGCGCGAGCCGGTCGGTGTCGCGGGTCT
>JAQGJO010000220.1 GCA_028290595.1 Hyphomicrobiales bacterium
GTTGATGACACGGTATTGGTTGAGTGGCACTTCATCGGAATTGAGCTGCTTTTCCCAATCGGCGCGCCAGGCCTTCTTCGAGGCGGCGATCTTGTCCTTCAGCGCGCTCAGGCGGCCAGTATCGGGCTTGGCGCGCTGGCGGCCGATCTCTTCGATCAGCGCTTCGATGACGAGCGCGGCGTCGCCGACGAGGCCAAGGTCGGCGCGGATGTCCTTGTTGATGTCGGCAACATCATTGCTCGAATGAATGATTGTCTTGCCGCGCGGCAGGGCGGGGCCGAAGGGTGTGCGCGTTAGGCTGGAGCCGATGGCGAAAACCAGATCGGCTTCGTTCATGCAGTCGGCATACATTTTCGGCCGCGAGGCGGTCGACGAGCCGAGCGCCAGCGGATGGCTTTCGGCAATCGCGCTCTTGCCGGGATTGGTGGCGGCCACCGGCGCGGGGATGAGTTCGGCCAGCGCCGTCAGCAACTCGCCGGCTTCGGCGTAATGGATGCCCTGGCCGGCCCAGATCAGCGGGTTCTTGGCGGCAAGCAGCATGCGCGCCGCTGCCTTCACCGCCGCCGGATCGGGCGCCGAACGCAGAACCGGAACGGTGACGTAATCGAGGTCGCCGGTGAACTCGGCGTCGAAGACTTCATTGGGAATTTCGACAAGAACCGGGCCGGGCTTGCCGGTGCGCATGGCGTGGAAGGCGCGGCGCATCAGGTCGGGCAGTTCGCGCACGTCATGCGCCACCGCCGACCATTTGGTGACCGGCGCAAACACTTCCGCGGCGCGGAATGTCGGGCGGATATATTGGCGGTCGAGCGAAGAGGCGGCCGGGATGACCAGCATCGGCACGTTTTCAGAAAACGCCTGGGCGACGCCTGGAAATGCATTCTCGATGCCGGGGCCGTGCTGGGCGGCGAACACGCCGTTCTGGCGGCCGCGCCGGACGCGGCTGTAGCCGTCGGCCATGCCGACGCCGACTCTTTCCTGGCGGCAGAGAATGGGGCGGATGTCGATGTCGGCGCAGGCTTCAATCAGGGGATTTCTCGGATAACAGGCGAGGAAATCCGTGCCCTCGAGTTTGAGGATTTTTGCGACGACGTCTGCACCGTTCATTATTTTCGTCCTGCCCTAGCGTTGATATGGAACGCAAGGGCAATGATCACCCCGGCCTTGTCAAGACCGGGCATGGATTCACCGCGCGGAGATAGCGGATGGGCCGTCCCACGGTCAGTGATTGTGCGGCGGCGATGATGCCGCGGGTGTCGATGCCGAAATGCCGGTAGAGGTCGGCGATCGTGCCGGTCTGGCCGAAGTGCTCGACGCCGAGCGGCCGCGTGCGATGGCCGTGCACCGAACCGAGCCAGCCGAGTGTCGCCGGATGCGCATCCGCCACAGTGACAAGAGCGCAGTTGGAGGGAAGCGCTCCGAGCAATGTTTCGATGTGGGACGTCGCCCGCATGTCGCCGTCGTCGCGGGCTTTGCCTGCATTGGTCCAGCCCGCATGCAGGCGGCAGGCGGAGGTGATGGCGAGCAGGCCGATGTCGCGCCGGTCTTCCGCCAGCAGGCCGACGGCCTCGATCGCTTCCGGCGCGACGACGCCCGTATAGGCGATGACGACCTGGGCGTTTGGCCCCGGCTTGCGCATCCAGTAGGCGCCTTCGATGATGTCGTGGACGCGCTCCGCGTCGAGTGTGCGGTTGGGTTGTTCGAGCGTGCGCGTCGACAGGCGCAGATAGAGCGCGCCGCCCTTGTCGTGCTGCATCCACGAGGGCCGCAGCGCATCGCGCGCGCCGGCGTCGATGTCTTCCCATTGCAGATAGTGAAAGCCGAACCGCATGATGGCTGCAAGTTCATCGACAAAGGCCGGCTCATAGCTGGCGAGCCCATCCTGCGCCATACCGATCAGCGGCGTCGAGATCGATTGATGGGCGCCGCCTTCACCTGCAAGCGTCACGCCGGACGGCGTCGCCACCAGCATGAAGCGGGAGTCCTGATAGCAGGCATAATTCAATGCATCGAGACCGCGCTGAATGAATGGATCATACAGTGTACCGATGGGGATCAGCCGTTCGCCGAACAGTTGATGCGACAGGCCAAGGCCGGACAGCATGAGGAACAGATTCATCTCTGCGATGCCGAGTTCGAGATGCTGGCCCTTGTCGGAGAAATGCCAGTTGAACGTCGAGGGAATTCGTTCGGAGCGGAACAGATCCTTCATCTCGTCGCGCGCGAACAGACCGCGCCGGTTGACCCACGGGCCGAGATTGGTCGAGACCGTGACGTCTGGTGAAGTGGTGACGATGCGGGCGGCGAGTGCGTCTTCCGATCGTCCGATCTCGTTCAACAGCAGACCGAAGCCCTGCTGCGTCGAAAGCTCTGCTTGTTTGGGCGTCGGCAGAACATCGGGCACGGCGACCGGGCTTGCGGAGCGGCGGCGCGCGCCGTCGCGATTGAACGGAATGGCGGCCAGAAACTTTTCCAATTCTTTCGGCTTGACGGGCAGACCTTCGAACCTTTCCCATTCGTGGCCTTCGCGCACGCCGAGGCTCTGCTGGAAGCCGGCAAGCTGCGCCGGCGTCAGCATGCCGGCATGGTTGTCCTTGTGGCCGGCAAGCGGCAGGCCGCAGCCCTTGATCGTATAGGCGATGAACACCGTGGGCCGATCATGGTCGATACGCTCGAAGGCTTCGACCAGGCCCGGCATGTCGTGGCCGCCGAGATTGGTCATCAGCCGGGCCAGCTCTTCGTCCGAACGGCGCTCGATCAGGCGGGTCACATCGCCCTGATCGCCGATGTCGTCGAGCAGGCGTTTGCGCCAGGCGGTGGCGCCCTGAAAGGTCAGCGCGGAATAAAGCTGGTTGGGGGTGCGGTCGATCCAGTCGCGCAGCTTCTCCCCGCCGGGCTCGGCGAAGGCGGCGCGCTGCAAGGCGCCGTGTTTGAGCACGACGATGTCCCAGCCGAAGGCCTGGAAAATTTCCGAGAAGCGCGCGAACAGGCCTTCACGGATCACCGCATCGAGGCTCTGGCGATTGTAATCGATGATCCACCAGGTGTTGCGGACATTGTGCTTCCAGCCTTCGAGCAGGCTTTCAAAAATATTGCCTTCGTCCATTTCGGCATCGCCGAGCACGGCGATCATTCGCCCCTTCGGGTGATCAGCATTCCAGCCGTGAGCATGGACATAGTCCTGCACGAGGCTGGCGAAGAGGGTCTGGCTGACGCCGAGGCCGACGGAGCCGGTCGAGAAATCGACGTCGTCGATGTCCTTGGTGCGCGAGGGATAGGACTGAGCGCCGCCGAAGGCGCGGAAGTTTTCGAGCTTCTCGCGGGTCTGGTTGCCCATCAGATATTGCAGGGCGTGGAAGATCGGGCTGGCATGGGGCTTCACCGCCACCCGGTCCTGCGGCCGCAGCACGGCGGCGTAAAGCGCGGTGAGTATGGTCGCCACCGAGGCGGAGGAGGCCTGATGGCCGCCGACCTTGAGGCCATCATGGTTGGGCCGGATGTGATTGGCGTTGTGGATCATCCATGTCGACAGCCACAGCGCCTTGCGCTCGATGGCGTCGAGAAACGGCAGCCGAGAATCACCCATGTCTTCACCCCGCGATCTGGTGGCGAATCTGGATGGTCTTGGCTGGAAATAACTGCCATAGTTAGCGTTAGTTTCACTTATTTTGGCATTTATGCTCAGTCTGGATGACGATTTTGCAGAAAACAGCTAATCGGCAAATAGACCAGATCGACCGGAAGATCCTTGGCCATTTGCAGCGGGACGGCCGTATGGCGGTGCAGGAGCTGTCCGAAAAGGTCGGCCTGACGATTTCGCCCTGTCTGCGCAGGGTCCGCCTGCTGGAAGAGGCGGGGATCATTCGTGGCTATTCGGCGGTCGTCGACCAGGCGCGCATCGGCCTGCCGATCAGCGTCTTCGTGCAGGTCAAGCTGGAGCGGCAGCGCGAGGAGGAATTGCAGCGCTTCGACAAGGCGCTCGCCCGGTTCCCCGAAGTCGTGGAGGCCTATCTGATGACAGGCGTCTGCGACTATTTGCTGCGCATTGTCGTTGCCGATCTGCCGGCCTATGAGACTTTCCTGCGCGACAAACTGACCCGCGTGGAAGGCGTGCGCTCGATCGAATCAAGCTTCGCACTCAAGCAGGTGAAAAGCACGTTCGCACTGCCGATGGAGTGAAACGATGCGCTGTTGCTTAAAATTGCCGGGTTGTGCGTTATTTGTGGTCGAAATCTTTGGGTAGCGTAACCGGATAACCGGATGGATATGAAATCTCCAAGAGTGAGGGAAGACGGACGTTGGCTGCCGCCGATGACCAGCTTCGCGCAGAATTTTGAGGACGTCATGCTGCGGCGGGCGCTGCAGGATATCGAGCAGGGCTTTTATGTCGATATCGGCGCGAGTGATCCTACGATTCATTCGGTGACCCGCTGGTTCTACAATTGCGGCTGGCGCGGCGTGAATGTCGAGCCGAACCCGGAAGCGTTTGCCCTGCTCGTTGAACAACGGCCGCGGGACATCAATCTTGATTGCGCGATCGGCAAGCCGAGAGACGATGGCCGTCTATGGATTTCAAATGGCGTCGGTCTTTCGAGAATTCAGGGGCCGGACGACGGGCCTGCGCTTCCGGAAGGCTATTCATTCGTCGACAGTGTCGCCGTCAAAATGATCAGTCTCGATCAATTGCTTGAGACTTATTGCAAAGAGCAGGTCGTCGATTTTCTCAAGATCGATGTCGAAGGCGCCGAGACCGAAATCATCGAGAACGCGGAGTTCACCACATACCGGCCGCGGATCATCGTGGTCGAAGCGACAATGGTGAATTGCCAGGAACCCGCATGGGACGGTTGGGAGCCGTTTCTGCTCCAGCGCGGATATGTGTTTGCCTATTTCGATGGCTTGAACCGTTATTATCTCAGAGACGAAGATGCATGGCGGAAGGACTATTTCCAACTGCCGCCGTGCGTCTTCGATAATTTTGTTCTAGATCAGGCCGAGCATTTCAAGCGCATGCTGGAGATGCATCGCGCGACATTGGAATTGACCGCGCAACTCGATGCGACGCGTGCTCTGCTGGCGAACGTCGAAGCGGTCAAAAACGACATGGTTCGCCTGGCGGAGGATCGCCTCAATCTCATTACCACACAGAAGGAATTGATGACCGAGCAGCACCGACTATTGCTGAAGGCGCATGGCGAACTCGCACGCCCTCTGCACCGCTTCATTTCGGCCGTGCTCCCGACCAAATGAATGCCGGCGAAATTTTACCTGCGCCGATCAGGGCGATTTGGCGGACTACAGCGTTTTCCGATCCGCTGGATCGGAAAGACGCGTCTAGTTTATTTTAAAAGAGCGCATTTTCTTCACGCGAACCGGTGCCCACTTCGCTTGAAAATGCGCTAT
>JAQGJO010000244.1 GCA_028290595.1 Hyphomicrobiales bacterium
AAGACCTGTGCCGCCGCACCGGCCGCTCCGCCGGCCTGTGTGTCTGGGGCAGCCATGGACCGACCATCGTCGCGCTGGAAGAGACCGCCGATCCGGTGACGATGAACATCAGGCCCGGCACGGTCGCGCCGGTGCTGTGCTCGGCCTCGGGCCTTGTCTTCGCGTCGTTCGCGCCGAGCGGCCTGACGGCTACGGCCATTGCAACAGAGATGAAGGAACGGCCGCGACGCCACGGCTTCAGGAGCCAGGCCGCGCTCGATGCCGGGCTTGAGGCGATCCGCGGCCAGGGCTGGGCCGCCATCTATTCAGCCTGGGTGGCGGGCATCGACGCCGTCGCCGTGCCGGTGTTCGATTATCGCGGCCGCATGGAAGCAGCGCTGCTGACCATCGGCCGCGACCGCTCACAGCACGGCAAAATGCCGCCGAGCGATGAAGCGCTCAAGCCGGTCATCGCCGCATTGATGCAGGCGGGGCAGACGCTATCGACGAAGCTCGGTTATAAGCCGACCACCGGTTGACGCCTGGTCTCTGCTCACTGCTGACCGTCATGGGTGAGGATATTGATCAAACGGCCATAGGGGTCGCGAACGTAGAATCGCCGCACGCCCCATGGCTCAGTGACGGGGCCATATTCAATCGCCATTCCTTTGGCGAGCACGCGCTGGTAGACCTCATCAAAATTGTCGACTTCGATGGAGAGGTCCGGAACCTGCGTTCCCGATCCGCCTTCGACGGCAATAGTGATCTGCGGCGTAGCGCTGCCGTCAGTGGCATAGGTCCGTATCCAGCCCATATCCATGACAAGCTGCAAGCCGAGTACGTCGGCATAGAAGTAGTCCGCCTGTTCGACAGTCTGAGCGGCAATATTGGCCACGATACGTTTCACCGCCATACGAACCTCCGATCTGCCTCATGATAAAGGCCACGGATGCGGCCTTATCACGACAACCGGCACCGTTATCATTTCGCGAGACGCATGCAAGGCTGCAAGCGGCTTTCAGCTCGAGTTCTTGCAGCTATTGAGGTCTTTCATGCCCGGCTCAAAAAACAGACTGCTGCTGCCGGCGCTCTCCTCGATCTACGAGACGCTGGAGCCGTTCGGCTATGCGACCATGCGTCTCGCCACCGGCGCGATGATCGCCACCTTCGGCTGGGGGAAGCTGTTCAACAACGGCATGGCGCGCGATATCACGTTGTTTCGCGAGCTCGGATTGCAGCCGGCCGTGCCGCTGGCCTATTTTACCAGCGGCCTGGAATTCTTCGGCGGCGTGATGATCGCCGTCGGTCTGCTGACCCGGCCGATCGCCGCCATGCTGTTCGTCGAAATGCTGGTTATTTTATTTATGGTCATGATCCCGCGCGGCACCGGCTATCAATTGACCGTGGTCTGGGCCGGAGCCTTCCTGCTGATCGCGCTCCACGGCGGTGGACGTTTGTCGATCGACCGGCTGCTGGGCCGGGAAGTCTGACCATCGCTTCGCGCTATCCCTTCACCTTCGCCACGATGGCCAGCGCCGCCGCGAAGGCGGCTTCGACATCAAGATCGCTGGTGTCGAGCAGGACGGCATCGGGCGCCATGCGCAGGGGCGCGGCGGAGCGGCCGGAATCGCGCTCATCGCGCTTGCGGATATCGGCCAGGACCTCGTCGTAATCGACCTTCTCGCCGCGGCCGCGCAATTCTAAGGCGCGGCGCTGGGCGCGGACCTCCGGGCGGGCGGTGACGAAAATCTTCACGTCGGCATCGGGACAGATGACGGTGCCGATGTCGCGGCCATCGAGCACCGCGCCGCCGGGACGCGCGGCGAAGCTCTTCTGCAGATCGATGAGGGCGGCGCGCACCTGCGGGATGGCGGCGACGACGGAGGCGGCCTCGCCCATGTCGGCGCCGCGCAGGCGTTCCTCGTCATATTCGATCAGCGCCAGTCCGCGCGCCGCCTCGACTGCCCGGTCGGCATCGCCAAGCCGGTCGCCGTTGTCCAGCACCGTGCGGGCGGTCGCCCGATAAATCAGGCCGGTGTCGAGATGCGGCAATGCCAGATGCGCGGCCAGCCGCCGCGCAATCGTGCCCTTGCCCGACGCTGCCGGACCATCAATCGCGATAATCATGACAGTTTTTCTGAGGGCGGATGCCGGACCGGTCAAGACGGCAGCGGCGGAAACCCAAGGAAATCTGACGGAAACCATGCATTGCCCACGAAAACAGGGCTATCAGGCCACCTGAGGACCGCGTTTGTCTGTATACAGAAATATTCTAAATGGCGATTTAGTGGGAAATATACCGTCGATATAGCCGTATATTCAATATATTTCGGCTCTCTTGCCTCGAGTTCTTATTTTATGTATACAGAATGAATTCTTGGAGGGATCATTATGCCGAAGGACGCCAAATTCCCGCTCAACGCCTGGTACGTGGCGGCATGGGATTACGAGGTCAAGAACGCGCTGCTGCCGCGCACGGTCTGCAACAAGAAGATCGTCTTCTTCCGCAAATCCGACCATACCGTCA
>JAQGJO010000374.1 GCA_028290595.1 Hyphomicrobiales bacterium
GGTCAATGCCGATCTGCTGCGCATGATTGAGGGCGGGATCAGCGATGCCGCCGAGTGACGGCGCGAATGATCATGATCGACGCGACACGTCCGTCCGCTACGATGTGAACAAGATCGCCTTTGCTGACGAGTCGCGACAAGACGCCTCTCGCAGCGCGCCTGTCGAAATGCCGGTCAACATCGTCTATGCGCCCGTTCCGTTCGCGGTGATGATGGCGACGCCGCAGGACCTGGAAGATTTTGCCGTCGGCTTCAGTTTCACCGAAGGCATCGTCGACTCCATCGACGATATCCGCGGCATCGCGGTCGAGGATGGCGAACAAGGCCTGAAGCTGATCGTTTCCCTAAGTTCGGAAAAGCTGCAGCGCCATCTCGCCCGTAGTCGCGATCGCACCGGCGGCATCGATGACCGCAACCCCGTGGCAGCCGCCCGTGCCAATGGCGCATTCGCGGTGGCGGCACAGGCGATTCGGCGTGCGCTTGGCGATCTGTCGCAGGCGCAGGCGTTGAACGCCATCACCGGCGCCGTGCATGCCGCCGCCTGGTGCGGGCTCGACGGCGACATCCTGGCGGTCCGCGAAGATGTCGGCCGCCACAATGCCCTCGACAAGCTCATCGGCCATCTGTTGCGCGGCAAAGTCGATCCCCTGAGCGGTTTCCTGGTCATCACCAGCCGCTGCTCTTTCGAAATGGTGACGAAAGCGGCGGCCTTCGGCGCCCGCGCGGTCGTTGCCGTATCAGCGCCGACCTCGCTCGCCATCGAGCGGGCGCGGCTCCACCATATCACTCTCGTCGCCATTGCCCGCGACGACAGCGCGCTAATCTTCCATGGCGGCGACGCCATCGTCACCGGAGACATCACGTGAGCACCATCGAGACGCTCGTGCGCATGGCCAACCAGATCGCCATTTTCTTCCGTACCCAGCCGGAGGAAGCCGCGGTCGCCGGCACCGCCGACCATATCCGCGCCTACTGGAACAAGGTCATGCGGCGCGACATCTACGCCCATATGGACGCCGGCGGCGAAGGCCTCGACCCCCTGGCGCTGAAAGCGCTCGAACGCCTGCGCGCCGGCGAGAAGGCAACGCAGGATATGGCGAAAAGCTAACGGCTGTCATTCCCGACGCGCCGCAGGCGCGAGCGGGAAACCAGGAGTTAAGGGCCGTCATGTTGCCTCTGGATTCCCGCTCTGCGCTTCGCTTGGCGGGAATGACAGACCGAGGCTGAAGCAGAACCTGCTCTGCTAGCGCAGGAAGCGGTCGAACAGGGGCAGGCTGGCGAGCAGCGAGAAGGCGATCAGCACATAGGCCGCGATACGGTAATGCGTATCGGACGTTCCCTTGAACACGCGCGCGCCCAGCACAAGACCGAGCGAATAAAGCGGCCATGCGACAAGGGCATAGACCACCACATCGAAGGTAAACAGCCCGCTGAAGAAATAGACAACGTCGGCCGACATCGAGCAGATGGCGTAGAACACCATGATATTGGCGCGGATGACCGTCGCCGCGGCGGTGCTCGACAGCCAATAGGCAATGACCACCGGCGCGGTGATGCCGGTCGCGCCGCCCATGACGCCCGCCGCCAGGCCGACGAGGCACGACGTCCGTGTCGTTGGATGTCCATGGTAACGCCAGCCCGAAATCAGCAGAGCCAGCATGGCGGCGACGATCGCCGCCACCGCCCAGCGCAGCACCAGCGGATCGGCGTTTTTCAGAATCCATGCACCGACCGGCAGCATGACGATCGCGGCGATCACCATCGGTGCGATTTCGCGCCGATTACTCTTCGGCAGTTGCATCAGGCCATAGGGTGACGCGCTGACGAGATCGAACAGGTAGAAAACGGCAATCGCCTTGCGCGGCCCGAGCAGGGCGGCCGACAGCGGAATGAAGATCAGCGCGCCGCCAAATCCGGAAAAGCCACGCACGATCCCCGAAACGAACACAACCGCGCCGAGGTACCAGGTCGTCGGCTGGACGAGCAGGTGTCCAACCTCGCCGATCAGCGAGGCGAGCCATTGGTTATCGAACACAGGAGGCTCCGGAAGCGGAATTTAGCAGGAAGACTTGCGAGCAGGCTGGCAAGTGGACTGGCAAGTGAAACCCAAGGACTGATATGCACACTCTATGGGCTCCCCCGCGATTCGCATTATTGGCATTGACCCCGGCCTGCGAAACATGGGCTGGGGTATTGTTGAGTCCGAAGGCTCGCGCCTGACCTTCGTCGCCTGCGGCACAATCCATTCCGACGCAGCCCTATCGCTTGGCGACCGTCTCCGCCAACTCCATGAGGGATTGGCAGGTGTGCTTCAGATGCATATGCCGGTCGAGGCAGCCGTCGAAGAAACCTTCATGAATCGCGATCCGCAGTCGGCGCTCAAGCTTGGCCAGGCGCGTGGTATCGCCCTCGTCGTCCCGGCGCTCGCCGGCCTCCCCGTGGCCGAATATGCCGCCAATCTGGTCAAGAAAACAGTGGTCGGCGCCGGTCACGCCGAAAAGCACCAGATCGCCATGATGGTGAAAATCCTGCTGCCGAAAGCCGACGCCACCAGCGCCGATGCCGCCGATGCACTTGCCATCGCCATCTGCCATGCCCAGCATCGGGGCGCCAAAGCCCGCGCCGCCTTGCTGATTCAGCCGGCCCAACCGGTGTCGCGCCGCAAATTCGTGTAAGCTTCACCGATGCAACATCTGGATTCCCGCGCGTCGTGGACCCGCCTCGTCGTCGCCGTCATCATCGGCACCATCGGTTCGATCGGCATGTGGTCGTTTGTCGTCGCCCTGCCGGCGATCCAGGCCGGTTTCGGCGTGCAGCGCGGCGAGGCGTCCCTGCCCTATACGCTGACCATGGTCGGCTTTGCGTTCGGCGGCGTGCTGATGGGCCGGCTGGCCGACCGCTTCGGCATTTTCGTGCCGCTGGTCGCCGGAGCCTTGTTGCTTGGCGCGGGCTATGTCGCCGCCTCCATGGCGCCGACCCTGCTCACCTTTGCCCTGGCGCAGCTTGTCGTCGGCTTCGGCTCGTCGGCGAGTTTCGCGCCGCTGATGGCCGACATGTCGCACTGGTTCGCCCGCCGCCGCGGCATCGCGGTCGCACTGGCCTCTGTCGGCAATTACCTCGCCGGAACGCTGTGGCCGCCCTTGCTGCAGGCCTCCATCGCCAGCCACGGCTGGCGGCCGGCGCATTTCGCCATCGGGCTGATCTGTATCGTCACTCTGGTGCCGCTGGCGTTTCTCATGCGCCGTCGCGCGCCAACGGATGCCGCCTCGCATGCGCCGCCGGTCTCGCGCTTCGGCACGGTTGCGCTGTCGCAAAATACCCTGCTGATACTGTTGATCGTCGCCGGGGTCGGCTGCTGCGTCGCCATGTCGATGCCGCAGGTTCACATCGTCGCCTATTGCGCCGATCTCGGCTACGGCCCGGCGCGCGGCGCCGAAATGCTCTCCGCCATGCTCGGCTTCGGCATCATCGCCCGCATCGCCGCCGGCTTCGTCGCCGACAAAATCGGCGGCCTCAGTGCACTGATCATCGGCTCGACCCTGCAGGGCGTCGCCCTGTTTCTCTACCTGTTCTTCGACGGGCTGGCGTCTCTCTATGTCATTTCGGCCCTGTTCGGCCTGTTCCAGGGCGGCATCGTGCCGATGTACGCGGTGATCGTGCGCGAATATTTTCCCGCCTCGAAAGCCGGCGGCATCGTCGGCCTGGTCGTCATGGCGACCCTGTTCGGCATGGCCTTCGGCGGCTGGTTTTCCGGCGTCATCTTCGACTGGACCGGCTCCTATCGGCTGGCCTTCCTGAACGGCCTGATGTGGAACCTGCTCAACGTCTCCATCGTGGCTTTCCTGCTGATGAAACGCCGGCTCACGCCCGTGGCCGCCTGAACTTACTCTTTTGGATAATCGTTCAAATATTGTCCCGGTGCGCCGGCGACCAGGACATGCGCCGGCCCCAGGTGAGCGCGCCTGACGGAACCTTGCTTTCGGTCATCTCGCTTCCGATCGCCACGACCGAATCCTCGCCATTGGCCA
>JAQGJO010000380.1 GCA_028290595.1 Hyphomicrobiales bacterium
TGAACCCAGCGCCTGATCGATCAGCAGTCGCATCCCATGTGTCTTGTTCGGCAGGATCAAGGGAAGCTTGTCGAGCTTCATCCCTGCTTTGACCGGCGCGATCGAGGCCCCGGCTCCTGGTCCGACCAGGAACATCGGTTCGGCGACAAGCGGCTGCACCTCGATGCCCTGCTGCGGTGGCGGATTGTGGAGCAGACATAAAGCCAGTTCATGCTGAACCAGCTTGTCGAAAATGAAAGCGCTGAACCCTTCGACGAAATTGATCCGGATCTTGGGATGCCGCCGCATACACCCTTGTACGATCAAGGGGCCGATCATTTCATAGGCCGCCGGAGACAGACCAAGCGTCACGACGCCGCTGACCTCCCGCGCCTGCGAGCGGACATCGTCGGCTGCCTGTTGCGCCTGTTGCATCAGCGCATGAGAGCGCTGCAGAAGGATCGATCCAGCCTCCGTCAATTCGAGGTGTCGGCCGGTGCGCAGAAACAGCTCAACGCCGAGTTCCTGTTCAAGCTTGCGCACCTGCCTGCTCAGCGCCGGCTGCGCAATCCGCAAAAGCGTCGAGGCGCGAGAGAAGCTTCTGGCTTCGGCAATGTAGATGAAATAGCGCAACGCCCTCAAATCCATCGGCAGAACCTCCCGCGATCAATGATACAATTTTAGCATAGCGGCTATAGTTCTTATATCCTAGACGCACGGCTAGTCTCCTCCTAGCATCGGTGCAGATCAAAAATTCGCGGAAGGAAAGCTGCCGCGCAACTGCATAGGAGGGTTTGCAGATGGAAGACGTCGTTCTCTTGGATACGAGCGCCATGCCGTTCGAAGACGTGCGCCGTGGGCGCGTGCATATGATCCGGCGCAAGCGTCTGCCGCTGGAGACCGGCCTACCCGGCGTCACCATGGAATATTCATTGTCGATCGTACCGGATGGCTATTTCACGCCGCGGCACAGGCATAATTTCGATCAGATCCGCTACACGCTGTCGGGCATACAAAGCACGGGACATGGCGATCTCGCCGCCGACGAATGCGGCTATTTCCCCGAGGGCTCCTATTACGGTCCGCAGAAGCAGAACGGCGAATGCGCGTGCCTGGTTCTGCAATTTCAGGGAGCCAGCGGTGAGCATCTGCTCAGCAATGAGGAGATGAACGCCACTTACGAGAAGCTGCTCAAATCCGGCGGCAAATTCGAGAACGGAGTCTATACGACCATTCGTCCGGACGGCGGACGCAGAAACCGCGATTCCTATGAAGCCATCTGGGAAGAGCACGAAGGACGCGACCTCGTCTTCCCACCGGAGCGCTATCGCCAGCCGGTGATGATGCTGACGAACAACTATCGTTTCTGGTCCGATCGCAAACGCCCGGGTGTCGAGATCAAGCATCTTGGCGCCTTCAGTGAAGCGCGCACGACCATCAGCTTCCAGCGCATTCTGCCAGGCGCCGGCATGCCGGCAGGAATCGAGGAAGATGCCGAGCTGCGTTATCTGATCGACGGTTCGTTCACCTATGATGGCAAGACATGGGGAAAAGGGACTTACATGTTTGTGCGCAATGGCGCGCGTGTGCAAGAAATTCACTCGGAAACGGGCGCCACGTTCTTCACCATCGCACTGCCTATGCTCGCCGATATCGCCGCTCAGCAGAAGGCGGGCAAAGCACTGCCCTGGAACATGGCAAAAGCCGAGCCGGCAATCGCCGGGTAACGTCGGCGTCTTTAAACCCCGAGAAAGCGGGCCTTGACCTCGCTGTCGGTCGCCAGCTCCGATGGCAGGCAATGATGGACGACCTGCCCCTTGGAGACGATGTAGACGCGATCGGCATATTTGAGAACGAACGCCAGTTGCTGCTCGACAAGCAGCACTGCCGTTCCGGTTTCCTTGAGCGCACCCACAAGGCGGCCGAGTTCGCGCACCATCAGCGGCGCCAGGCCTTCTGTCGGCTCATCCATCAGCAACAGAGACGGATTGGCGACGAGCGCCCTGCCCGCCGCCAGCATCTGCTGCTCGCCGCCGCTGAGCTTGGCGCCCGACTGATCAAGCCGCTGCCCCAGGTTGGGAAACAGCTCGATCATCTTGGCGAAAGTCCATTGATTGGCCGGCTTCTCGCGCGCCATCACCTGCAAATGTTCGCGCACGGTGAGCGAAGGAAACACGCGACGGCCCTGCGGCACGTAGCCGATGCCGAGCCGCGCGATCTTGTGCGACGGCATGCGGGTAATATCGGCATCATTGAACGAAATGCGCCCGCTCTTGGCCGGTGTCAGGCCCATGATCGAGCGCATCAGCGTCGTTTTGCCGACGCCGTTGCGGCCCATGATGCCGACGATCTCACCGGGCTTCACCTCAAGCGAAATCCCGTGCAGGACCTGGCTCGCGCCGTAGTTGGTATGGATGTTCTCGATGGCAAGCATCGGATCATGCATCGGCTCATTCCACTCCCAGATAAATATCGCTGACCTGCTGGTTACCGCGGATGGCCGCCTCATCGCCCTCCGCGATCACGCGGCCCTGATGCATGACGGCGATCCTGTCGGCGACTTCGAAGGCGACATCCATGTCGTGTTCGATCATCACAATCGTCATGTCCCGCGGCAGCATGCGCACCATCTCGACGACGCGCAGCGTTTCCGCCGGCGACAGTCCCGCCGTCGGCTCGTCGAGCAGCAGTATCCGCGGCGCGCCCGACAGCGCCATCACCACTTCCACCTGACGCTGCTCGCCATAGGAAAGGTTGCGGACCAACTGATCGCCCGCTTCCGCCAGATTCCATTCTTCAAGCAGCGCCCGCGCCCGCTTCTGAATGTCATCATACCCGCTCAAGGGGCGGACAAACTTGAATGTCAGCTTCTCAGCGCCGCAAACCGCAAGCAGGATATTTTCAAGCACGGTCAGTTGGGCGAAGAGATTGGTGATCTGGAACGTACGCGCAAGTCCCAGCCGCGCCCTCGCATCGGGCGGCAACTGCGTGATGTCGTCACCGAACAGACGAATGCGTCCGGATGAGGCGATGATATTTCCCGAAATTGTATGAAACAGCGTGGTCTTTCCGGCGCCATTCGGCCCCAGCAGCACAAGCCGTTCGCCCGCGTTCAACGACAGCGTGACGCCGGTGAGCGCCCGCACGCCACCGAAGCTTTTCGTGACATCATCGACAGCAAGCGCAATCATCGTTTCCGATTCCGCGAAAAATGCTCCTTGTAGAGCCCGATCAGCCCACGCGGCGCAAACAGGGTCGTAACCACATAGACGATACCCAGTATGAGCAGCCATCGCTGCGTCAGGGAACTGATGAAATCCTCTAGGAGGATGATCACCGCCGCACCGATCGCCGGCCCCAGCAAAGTGCCGACACCGCCCAGAATGACCATGATCAGCACTTCCGCCGACCTGACCACATGCAGGAAATCGGGACTGACGAAGCGATTGTTATAGACGAAAAGGCTGCCGGCAAGTCCTGCGAAGGCCGCAGCAATGACGAAAGCGACAAACTGATGCCGCCAGACATTATAGCCCAGAGCCAGCATGCGTGTCTCGCTCTCGCGAATACCACGCAGCGCATGACCGAATGGCGACCGGACGATGGCCACAAGGGCCAGTGCCGACAGGCCAACCATCAGCAGAACGAAATAATAGAAGGAATTTTCGTCCGCCAGTGAAACGAAGAAGGTCGGACGCCTCACGCCAGGCAGCCCGTCGTCACCGCCGGTCAGCGTTCGCCAGCCAAAAGCTATGCCCCACACGACCTGCGCCAGCGCCAGCGTGATCATCAGGAAATAACTGCCGCGCGCCCGCAGGGCGAGCACCGCGAACAGAGCCCCGACCGCGGCCGCCATGGCAACGCCGGCCGGAAAGGCGATCCATTCGGAGACATGCGCGCGCACCACGAGTACGCCGACCGTATAGCCGCCAAGTCCAAAGAATGCCGCATGCCCGAGCGAGGCCAGACCGGTGTAGCCGATCAGCAGATCGAGGCTCATGGCGAACAGCGCGAAGATCAGGATCTTCGTCGCAAGGCTCAGATAGTACGTCGGCAGGACATACGGCAGCGCCGCGAAAATCGCGATGGCGAGAATGATGACGAGGAGATAACGACGCATCAGGCCCGCCCGAAAAGGCCCGTCG
>JAQGJO010000415.1 GCA_028290595.1 Hyphomicrobiales bacterium
TTTGTGTGCCGAGACCTGTGTGCGTCCCGATTGCGCCCAGGCTTAAGCCGGGGCTGCATCTTGCGCGTTTTCTTCGGCGCGTCCAGTCCGTCACGGCATGCTTCAACCTCACAATGACGTGCGCGCCGAATTCAGGCGCGATTGCCTTGTGCAGCGCAAACGGCGTATGACGGAATGCAAATCGAACCCACCGGATACAACGCCTGCCGATGGCCAAACCCAAGAAGCCTGCAGCAAAATCAAGGACACCTGCGCCAATACCGCGCGTCGATCAGGACGTCGCTGTATTCTTGTCGATATATCGGCAGATGGCGCTGATCCGCGCCTTCGAAGAGGCGGTGCGCAGCCTCGCGACCAGCGGGCTTGTTCCCGGCCTCGTGCATCTGTGCTCGGGCCAGGAGGCGACGAATGTCGGCGTCATCTCGGCGCTTGAGCCGCGCGATATGATCGCCAGCCATCATCGCGGCTACGGCCATTGCCTTGCCCGCGGCGCCGAGCCCAATCTGCTGCTGGCGGAAATTCTCGGCAAGGCAGCGGGCTATGGCGGCGGCCGTAGCGGCTCGATGCATGTCATCGATCTGGAACACGGCAATCTCGGCACCAACGGCATTGTCGGCGGCGGCATTCCGCTGGCGTGCGGCGCGGCACTCAGCGCGCGGGCACGCAACACCGGCGCCGTCTCGGTCTGCTTCTTCGGCGACGGCGCGCTCAACCAGGGCCTGCTGCACGAATGCATGAACATGGCGGCGATCTGGAAACTCGCCGTCGTCTTCGTCTGCGAGAACAACGGCTATGGCGAGTTCACCGCCATCGACGATGTGACGGCCGGCGACAGCATTCCGGCGCGCGGCGAGGTGTTCGGCATTCCCTCCAAGACGATCGACGGCATGGACGTGCTGGCGGTGCGCAAGGCAACGCTCGCTGCCGTGGCGCGGGCGCGCAAGGGCGGCGGGCCGTCGTTTCTCATCTGCAACACCTGGCGCTTCGGCGGCCACCATGTCGGCGACAAGCAGGATTACAAGGATGAGGCGGAGGCGAAAGCCTGGCGCGCCAAGGATCCGCTGCCGCGCTTCGCCGCCTGGCTGACCAAACATCACGGCGTCGGTACACGCAAGCTCGCCAACATCGACCAGGCCGTGGCTGCGCAGGTGGCGAGCGCGGTCGATGCCGCACGCCGCGCGCCAGAGCCCGATGCAACCGCACTCGACAGGCACGTCTATGGCTGAGCCACGCATACTCACCTATCGCGAAGCCGTGCTCGAAGCCTTGTTCGAGGAAATGCGCGCCAATGCCGATGTCGTCGTCATCGGCGAAGACGTCGGTGCGGCCGGCGGCGTGTTCAAGCAGACGGAAGGCCTATTCGCGGAATTCGGCGACAGACGGGTCATCGATACGCCGATCTCCGAGCCCGGCGCGTTCGGCATGGCGGTCGGCGCTGCGATGAGTGGGTTGCGCCCGGTGTTCGAAGTCATGTTCGGCGATTTCATGACCTTGGTCATGGACCAGCTCGTCAATCAGGCGGCGAAGGTGCGCTACATGTCGAATGGAACCGCGAAGGTTCCGCTGGTGCTGCGCACCACCATGGGGCTCGGCGCCAATCTCGGCCCACAGCACTCGCAGAGTTTTCATGCCTGGGCGGCGCATGTGCCGGGGCTGAAGATCGCCATTCCCGCGACGCCCGCCGACGCCAAGGGCCTGTGGAAGGCGGCAATCCGCGACGATGATCCGGTGCTGATCTTCGAGGACCGGCTGCTCTATACGATGAAGGGCGAGATTCCGGCCGGCGATCATGTGGTGCCGCTAGGCCAGGCGCGCATCGTGCGCGAAGGCCGCGATGTCACGCTCGTTGCCATCGGCCGGATGGTAGAATTTGCGCAAGCCGCGGCGAAGCTGTTGGCGGCGGACGGCATCGAGGCGGAGATCATCGATCCGCGCACCCTGGTTCCCTTTGACATCGAGACCGTCATCTCGTCGGTCAAGCGCACCCACCGGGCGGTGGTGATCGACGGCGCGCCCCGCGCGTATGGCGTGACCGGTGAGATCGCGGCGACCATTGCGGAAGAGGCCTTCGACTGGCTCGATGCGCCCATTGGGCGGCTGGCTGGCGCAAATACGCCGGTGCCGTTCAGCCGCTCGCTCGAAAAACTGGCGCGGCCGGACGCCAATGCCATCGCGCAGTACGTCCGCGCCATGCTAGGCTGAGCATAACACCACACCGCCAACAACAATGAAGATGGGAGAGACGCATGACGACAGCATTGCCTGAAGACCGTCTGTGGCACTTGTTCGACATGATGTTGCTGATGCGCCGGTTCGAGGAATCGGTCGTCAAGATGAATGTCGAGAAACACTTCACCGGCCATTATCATCTCTACATCGGCCAGGAAGCGACCGGCGCTGCCGCCATCGCGCAGCTCGAAGCGCGCGATACGATCACCGCCACCCATCGCAACCACGGCCATGTCATCGCGCGCGGCGCCGAACCCGGCCCCGCGCTCGCCGAAATCATGGGACGTGCCGGCGGCCTGAGTGCCGGACGCGGCGGCACCATCCATCTCAGCGATCCCGCGCTTGGCTTTCTGTCGACCTCCGGCGTTGTCGGCGGTTCGATCAGCCTTGGCGCCGGCGGCGCTTTCGCCCGCAAGATGAAGAAGGACGGCTCCGTCCACATGGCCTGTTTCGGCGACAGCGCGCTGGAAGAAGGCGTGGCTTATGAAGCCCTGAACATTTCGTCGCTGTGGAAACTGCCGATCGTGCTCTTGTGCGAGAACAACAGTGCCGACGCCTGGGACAAATCACGTGGCGGCTACACGTCTCTCGTGCACGCAGCCAATGACCTGCGCTCGATCCCCGGCGCGATGGGCATTCCCTCGATCCGAGTCGACGGTACGGACGTCGATGAGGTGCATGCAGCAGTGGCCGAGGCGATCACTCATTGCCGCAGCGGCAAGGGACCGCTGTTCATCGAGGCGATGGCGCGCCGATGGGCCGGCAGCGCGCCGCTATGGCCGGAACTTTCCACTGGCGTCACCGATCTCAAGATGGCGACGGGCGAAGCGCCGATGACCGGCGAACACAAGGCCTGGTACGAGGAGAACGATCCGGTGCTGAAGCTGGCGCGGCGTCTGCTCAAGACATCTCCGCAAGCGAAGGATCGCATGTGGGAGCTCGACCGCAAGGCGACCCAGCGCATGCAGGCAGCCGAGCGGTTCGCCATCGACAGCCCGATGCCGGCGCCGCAGACCGCCCTCGAACATGTTTTCGCGTGAGGAGAACGACAATGACAAAAATGTCTCACGCTGAAGCACTCGTCACCGCCATCATCGATTCCATGGCGCAGGATGAAAGAGTCTATCTGTTCGGCCGGCCGCTCGGCCTTGGGCCGCAGCGCGCGCTGATGAGCCGGCTGACCGACCGGTTCGACGATCGCGTCTTCGATCCGCCGACCTGCGAGGCGGGCAATGCGGCGCTGGGGGTCGGCGCGGCCATGGCCGGCCTGCGGCCCTTCGTCGATCTCTCCACCGGCAGCTTCTCGTTTCTTGCCTTCTCGCAGATCATCAATGAGGCGGCGGTCAGCAATTACATGTCGGCTGGCAAGCTTCCGGCACCGGTAACGTTCCATTGTCTGGAAGGCGTGCGCGGCGGCGGCGCGCCGCAGCACAGCCAGAACATTCACGGCTTCATCTGGAACACCGCCGGGCTTGAAATTCTGGCACCGTCCAATCCCGGCGACATGTACGGCCTGGTGCGCTCGGCGCTCGCCAGCAAGAACCCGACCTTCATCATGAACCATGCGAAACTGATGGCGCTGGAAGGCGACGTTGCCGACGACCGCAAGCCGATCCCGATCGGCAAGGCCGATATCAAGCGGCGCGGCAAGGACGTGACTATCGTCGCCATCTCGCTGATGGTGCATGATGCGATGGCGGCGGCGGAAACTCGTGCCGGCGAAGGCGTCGTTGTAGAGGTGCTCGATCCCAGGACCCTGGCGCCGCTGGTCGAGGACAGCATTCTTGCTTCAGTCGCGCGCACCGGCGGTCTCGTCGTCGTCGATGAAACCAATATGCAGGGCAGCGTCGCCTCCGGCATCGCCGGCATGGTGGCCGAACGCGGCTTTCATTCTCTGAAGGCGCCCGTGCAGCGGGTGGCGCGACCGGATACGCCGGTGCCGTTCAGCGCATCGATGGAGGCGTTTCTGCTGCCGACGGCGGCGAAAATCGCCGATGCCGTGCGCCGAACGCTTCCCAAGGCATGAAGGAATGATTCACTAAAATCTTAATGAATCGATTCATGCCTGATTAATCATCACAACAGGCAATCGGCGGTATCACGACAGAATCCCGCCGATGTTCACCATACGACCGGGAACGGTTTCAATTTTTCAATCCAATCATGTTGTCTTAAATTCGCTTAACCAGTTTTGGCGAACAACATGTTGCAGGGAACGGTCACGAACCAGACGATCGCGGTCAACCTCGACCGCGACCTCCTGAGATCGAATGCGCTTGTGGAGACCTGGGCGATTTCGCTGAAGGCGAAACCGCTGGCTTTGATACATGCGCTGAAACGCGCCATCAGCGGCCGCCAGCCGCTGGCCGACGCCATGGCGCACGAACTTCCCATCGATCCGGCGGCGCTGGTTTACGATACGGCGCAGTTGCGCAAGCTCGATGAGGCCCGCGCGGGTGGCGCCTCCGTGGTTCTGGAAAGCCGGCTGCCAAAAACCTGGACCCTGGCGATCGCCCGCCATCTCGGCTTTACCGCGCCGGATGCGGAACAGGCCACCGTCACGGCAGACACCGCAGCGCGCGCGATGCCAACCGAAGGAATTATCCCAGCCACCAAACGAACGTCATTGTTTGGGCGGCTACGCATTTACGCCAAGGCCATGCGTGTCGAACAATGGTCGAAGAACGTACTGGTGTTCGCGCCCGCCGTGCTGGCGCATCGCCTCGACGAACCCAAGGTTCTGATCGCTTCGATCATCGCTTTCTTCTGTCTCAGCCTCGTCGCTTCGAGCATCTACCTGCTCAACGATACGATGGACCTGAAACAGGACCGGCGGCATCCGGTCAAACGCAACCGGCCATTCGCCAGCGGTGCACTGCCTGTCGTCCACGGGCTTGTTCTCATGCCGGCGCTGCTGATCGCTGCGGTCGGCCTCAGCCTGTTCCTGCCGCCGAAGTTTCTGGCGATCATCGGCGCCTATGTGGCGCTCAATTTCGCCTACACCTTCTATCTCAAGCGCCGGCTGATGGTCGACGTGCTGGCGCTGGCAGCGTCCTACACGCTGCGAATTCTGGCCGGCAATGTCGCCACCACGATCGAACTGTCGTTCTGGCTGCTTTCGCTCTCGATGTTCCTGTTTCTCAGCCTGGCGCTGGTCAAACGCTACGTCGAGCTCGACACCGTCAGCATCGATGCGCCCGATGAAAAGCGGGTGATGGGTCGCGGCTACCGCTATTCCGACATCGACATGCTGGCGCAGATCGGCGTTTCCAGCGGCTTTTCCGCCGTGCTCGTGCTGGCGCTTTATGTCGATCGCTCGGGCCGTGCGGGGCTTTATGCGACGCCGGAACTGATCTGGCTCATCTGTCCGCTTCTGCTTTATGTGATCGCGCGCATCTGGGTGCTGGCCAAGCGCCGCGAACTGCCCGACGATCCGGTGCATTTCCTCATCCGCGACTGGCGCAGTCATCTGATCGGCGCGATCGTCATCGCCATCATGCTGCTGGCGACGTGGATCTAGGCGTGGCCATGACCGAAACTCTGAGCTCCTGGGGCCGGATAGCAAACTGTGAGGCGACAATCGTCCGCCCCGCGGACACGCGTCTGGCACAGGTGCCCGACGCCGTCTATCTCGCGACCGGCAACGGCCGCAGCTATGGCGACACCGCGCTGCCGGCCGCAGGCCTCGCCGTCAACACGCGCGATATGAATCACATCCTCGATTTCGATCCAGTGACCGGCGTTCTGCGCGCCGAGGCCGGCATTCTGCTCGGCGACATTATCGCCCATATCGTGCCGTTCGGCTGGTTTCTGCCGGTGACGCCGGGGACACGGTTCGTCAGCCTCGGCGGGGCGCTTGCCAATGATGTCCACGGCAAGAACCACCATCGCGCCGGCAGTTTCGGCCAGCATGTGCGCGCCTTCGAACTGGTGCGCTCGGATGCAACCAGGCTGCTGTGTTCAAGAAGCAGCAATGCGGATTTCTTCACCGCGACGATCGGCGGCATGGGGCTGACCGGACTTGTCACCTGGGTCGAGATCGCCTTGAAGCAGACCGCGACACCCGATGTCATCGAAGAGACGATCAAGTTCAGTTCGATCGCCGAATTCCTCAAGCTCAGTGCGCAGAGCGATCATGATTTCGAATATTCGGTCGCCTGGATCGACAGTTCGGCACGCGGCGCCCAGCGCGGGCGCGGCCTTTTCATGCGCGCCAACCATGCGCAGGATAGCGTCATCGAACCCTTCAGCGGTGGATCGTGGCTTGGCGTACCGTTCACACCGCCGGTGTCTCCCATGTGGCCCGGCACGATCAGCCTGCTCAACAAGCTTAATTTCGCGGCAAATTCCGCAGGCACGCGGCGGCGCGGCCATCGCAAATATTTCTATCCCCTCGACGGCATCGCCGGTTGGAACCGGATCTATGGCCGGCGCGGCTTCCATCAGTATCAATGCGTGCTGCCGTTCGAAATGGCCGAAGCGGCAATCGGCGATATTCTCGCCGCGGCACACAGGGCGGGCATATACTCCTTCGTCAGCGTGTTGAAGGCCTTCGGCGATGCGCCTGCAGCAGG
>JAQGJO010000470.1 GCA_028290595.1 Hyphomicrobiales bacterium
CTTAGTCGTCCGAATCGAGCGGACGCTTATGTTTTAATGTTGGTTGGAGTATCGATGATCTCACCGGTAGTCGCAAGCGGCGCTCATGGGGGGACATGCAGCCTGCGGCCCGTTATTCTTCCGGCTCTGTTGTGAACAACAGCGGATAGCCCTTGCTGCGGCCGGCCTCGGTGGCGCGCGTGGCCTTGGTCTCGGCGACGTCCTGCGTAAAGACCGCGACGACGCAGGCGCCCTTGCGGTGCGCCGTCAACATCACTTGATAGGCCTGGTCCTCACTCATGCGGAACTCGCCCTTCAGGATGGCGACGACGAATTCGCGCGGCGTAAAGTCATCGTTGATCAGGATGACCTTGTGTAGCCGCGGACGCTCCACCTTCAATTTCGTCTTGGTCTTTGGCTTGGTAACGATATCACTCATCGGAGGTGTCACTCCCGGTGACGATCCTGCGCCCCTGCCGCTATTTTCCTACAATATGCGTTTATCGTCCACCGCTAAGCTGAATAGCAAAAAGCCCGGCCATTCGGCCGGGCTCTTCTTAGTCATAGACGACTGTACTACCTGCTGGGCTTGCCGCTGGTTAAGCCCTCGTCGCTCGTTTCCTGCTTGACGTCATTGGTGCGCTGCTGCTGCACATCCTTTCGTGTCTCCGCGCCGGGGACGCCTGGAGGCGCGCGGGTGGACGCGGCCGTGGCGCCCTGATCGGTCGTCTCCTGCTTCGCATCGTTGGCGCGCTGTTCGCGACGATCCTCGCGGTCGATGCCGCCGCCCGGCGACCCGGCCGGTGCACGCGCGCCCGGCCGCGTGCCGGAGTCGGTGGTGTTGTCGGTGGGACGGGTGTTGCTGCTCGCCGGTGCTTGAGCCCAGGCTGCGACGCCCATCGTCAACGACAGAGCGCCAGCCATAGTGGCGAGGCTAATGGATTTCCTGAGCATAATATCTCTCCCGATTTGACCATAGAAAACGGTTCGGTCATGCCGGGAAAACGGTCAGAAGCCCCACTCGTTCCCCCATTTTTCTCAATCTTATTATCGTCATAGTTCGCGATTGATTTGAGATCGTGATGGAACTTTTCGCGCGTCTTGGAGTATCGAGGGGTTGTTCGTGGGCGCCCTCAATATTCCCATTCGACGCCGACGCCGACCGATGTCTTGCCCTCGGCGCTGACTTCGCCGACGCCGCGTATCCGCTTGGTGATGTCGACGTTGACGCCGAGCGTCGATTGCTCGGGCTTGGCGCCTGCCCGCACGCCGACGCTAATTCTGTCGGAGATGTAGCGCGAAGCGCCGGCGCTGACGCCGTTCTTGTCCTCGCGCACGTCGAGCGTATCGACGCCAAGCGATTGCCGCAGTTTATCGAACACGCCGATGCCGCCGCCTGCGCCGGTAAATTGCGCCACCGTCTGCGCCAGCATGACCGCCTGAAAGGCCGACAGCCCGCCGGACGGTTTGGCGAACAGAATGCGCGACATGACCTCATCGGAAGGCAATTGCGGTTGCGACGAAAACGAGAATGTCGGCTCTGCCGCAGCGCCCGCCACATTCACCTGCAACGTCGCATCCGACGATGTGGTTTCTGCGACAAAGTCGATTTCCGGCGATAGTCCGCCGGTGAAGGTCAGCTTGCCCCGGGTAATTTCGATGCGCTTGCCGGCAATGCTGATGGAGCCGCGGCGCATGTCGAACTGGCCGATGGCGACCGGCTTCTGCACGGTGCCGCTGAGACGCAGATCACCGCCGAATTCAGCGTCGATGCCACGGCCGCGCACGAACATGCGGGCGGGCGCCGAGACCGCGAGATCGAGCGTGGCATCGAAGGCCGAACGCGCCTTGGCGCGCGCCTTCGCCTTCTTTTCCAGCGCCAGGATTTCGCGGGCGAAGGGGCCGGGATCGATATGCTTGGCGTTCGGCAACGGCCGCAGCGAGATCGGCAAGCGTTCCGGCACTGTCACATCCATTGAATTGAACGTGACCTTGCCGGAAATATTTGGCTTGCGGCCGAGCGCGCCGCCAAGCGCGATGTCGAAATCGGCAATGCTGGAGACGCTCTGGGTCGCGCTGATCTGCGCGTTGCGGCCGGTAACATGCAAGGTGCCGGGATAACCTGCGGCGGGATCGATGGCGACGCGGCCGTTGCCGCTGATCCTGCCGCCGTTGCGTGTGGTCGCGGACAATTGTTCGATGTTGAGGTCGCGGCCGGCGCCGGTCAGCCGCGCGCTCAGATTGTCGAGCCGGATGCCGTTGAGCGGATCGCTGAAAGACCCGTTGTTGAGCGTCACCGAGCCAGACACCTGCGGCGCATCGAAGCCGCCCGCCACTCTTAAATCCACCGCGGCCTTGCCGGTGACGGTCTGGCCATTGGCGGCCAGCATCGTGTTGGCGGCGCCGGCGTCGATGGTTCCGCGTGCGTTGATATCGAGGCGGCGCGATCCATCGATGGGCACGCTGCCGGTAATCTGCAGACTGCCCGCCTTGCCCGCGGCGACTTGTGCGCTCAGGGTCGTCGAGGTTCCTTCGAGCCGGCCGTTGGCGGTGATGTCGAGCGCCGAAAGGCCTGACGAGCGCAGCGACGGCTCCGACAATTTGGCGATGCGGACCTTCCAATCGCCTGTCGGCGCGGCGCTCGATCCTTGCAGCCGTGCTTCACCGTCGAGCGTGCCGCTCAGATTGAGGCTCGGCGCCACCAGCGCCAGAAGACCCAGCGGCAGCGACTTCACATCCACAGACACATCGAGCGCCTTGCCGGCGCGGCCTGAAGCCGTGATCCGGCCGCTGTCGGCTGACAGTGAGATCCTGTCGAAGGAGAGCGTAGCGTCCTGCCAGGTCAATGTGGTAGGCGCGGCAAGCGCAATGCGGCGTCCGGTGCGGCGCGCGTTGAAGGATTCTACATCGACGCGCAGGCGTTCGCCCGGCGTCATCGTCGCCTTGCCGTCGATGGCGAAGCCCTTCGCCTCGCCGGTCAGATCGAAAGCCGTCGATGCCTGGTTGCCGCGCGCGACGATGCGCAGGCGTGGAATGTCGGCGCCCTGCGCATTGGCGTTTTCAATGGTCGCTGTCGCATCGATCGTCGGCTTGCTCAGGAGATCGGTGCCCTTGCCGCGCAGGTCGAGACGTCCGACCGTGATGTCGCCAGCACGGATGCCGCTGCCCGATGCTGTCACGTCCGCCGATTGGGTGCCGGCTTTGGCGTCGAGCGCAATGTCGGCGTTGAGCCTGCCCTGCAGGTCGCGCAAGGCGAAAGCCGAAAGGTCCTCAAGCGCCGGCGCGGCAATCGTCAATCTGCCGGTTGCCAGGCCCGAGGGCGCGACCGAGCCGCTGGCGTTGATGGTGGCGCGGCCGACGGCGATCTGCGAGGGCGCGATCGTCCAGCCGCTGGCGGATTTCGCAACGGCAAGCGTGCCGGTGGCCGGACGGTTGTCGACATCGCCGTCGAGCTTCAAGACAATATCAGGCAGATTGAGAATGTCCTTGCCGGTGATGTTCATCTGCAAACGCCGGATCGGACGGCCTGCGGCGGTGGCGTTTTCGACCGTGACCGTACCGTTGGCATTGGGCCGCTTCGGATTGCCGGTGGCGGTCATGGCGAGGTTGGCGACGCCGGTCAGGCGCTCATCCAGCGCCGCGAGATTTGAGATCGAGGCATCGACTTGCAAGGCCGCGCCACCGCCGGCTTTCACAGAAGACAGTTTCGCCTTGACGTTCTGGCCGGCGATATCGAGCGCGCTCGTGCCAAAGCCGGCGTCGGAATATTCGATCGGTCCATTCAACGTCAGCCTGCGACCGATCAGTCGGTCGAGTGCCGGAGTTCCGGTCTTGGCGTTGTCGAGATGGCCATCGATTTTCGCCGCATAAGCGCCGGTCTTGAACCTGGCGTCGAGGTCGAGCGCCAGATCGGCGCTGCCCGCCAGCGGCTTTTCAACAATCTTACCAAGCGGCGCGATATCGGGCATGGCAAGCTGCAGCCGGCCCTTCAATTGTTCCGTGCTGAGCGCGCCGGCATAGCGGATCGAGGCGGAAGCGGTTGCCAGTTTGAGATCGTCGAACATCCAGCCGCCGGCAGCCGGAATACGTCCGCTTGAATTGATCGTCATCGGATCGGCGAACAGAGTAGCGAAGCGCTCGGGCACGAGGGCTGAAATCCTGCCGCTGCCGTTGAGGGAGAACTGACGATCAGTGCCCGCTTTCTGCAACCGCGCATCGGCCTGGGCCCCGACTTTCTCGCCAGCAGAGAATGTCAGGCGCGCGGTGAAATCATCGAGCTTGCCGTCGCCCTTCACGTCGAGTTCGACCGGCGGCTTGTCCGCCAGTTTAAGCGCGCTGGCGACAACGCCGCCGGCCGGTTCCTTGGCCGAGATCGCAAGCGTGAGATTGGTCGTCTTCGGGTCGTAGTTCAGTTTCACGCCGATGGCGCCCGGCGCGTCCAGACGCTGGGCGGAGATATCGACATCCATGCCAACTGTAGAATCGCCGAGCTTGGCGTGGCCACCGAGGCCGATGCGGGCCGCCTGCCCCACCACGTCCGGCCCCAACGCCAGCTCGGCGAGACGGAAGCTGCGGATATCCACCAGCACCGGCAGATCAGGGATCATGGATTTCGGATCGAAGGGCGCGGTGTCGGCAGGCTGAGGAGTGGCGCTGCTGATGGGTTTGCGCAAGAATTCCGCCTTGCCCGCATCAAGTCCGTCGACTTCGAGCCGCCCACGCAACAGAGCCAGGCGGCTCCACACGAGCCGGGCGCGATCGAGCTTGAACCAGACGCCGTTGGCGTCGGCGATCGACACGTCGCGGATCGTCGAGTCCGACGATAGCGCGCCATCGACCGCGCCGATCGATATCTGCATGTCGGGCGAGGACAGCATGCGCGAGATGAAAGAGGCGAGCACGCCCTTGTCTTCCTCGGCGCCCTGCAGAACGCTGCGGCCGGCCCAAATGCCCGTCGCCAGGAGTGCGACAAACGCGAGAGCGATGAAATTGCGCCAGGAGGAGAAGGTGCGAAGTGCTGCCATCAGAACGACTGCCCCAGACCGACGTAAATCCCGTAACGGGGATCCTCGTTCTTTCTGTTGAGTGGCATGGCGACATCGAGCCTTATCGGACCGATGGCTGTGAAATAACGCAGGCCCAGGCCAGCGCCAACTCTGACCCCATCCTTGAAATTCGGCACGGATGAGGCAGCCGCATTGCCGGCATCGACAAACGGCACGATGCCGATCGTATCGGTGATCTTGATACGCGCTTCGAGCGATCCCTCGACCAGGCTTCTACCGCCGATGGGTATGCCAAACGGACCGAGCGGGCTGAGCGATTTATAGCTGAAACCGCGCACCGAGCCGCCGCCGCCGGCAAAGAAGCGACGGTTGGCTGGAATGTCGATCAGATCAGCTCCGGCCAGCGAGCCGACGGCCAGCCGCCCGGCCAGAATATATTTGGAGTCTTCATCGAGCGAGTAATAGGCCGAAGCCTGCGCCTTGGTCTGCAGCAGATTGAGCGTCGAACCGAAGGCCTTCGCATAAGGTGAGAACGACGCGATCGCGCGCATGCCCTTGGTCGGATTGAGCAGGCTGTCGGTACTGTCGTAACTGGCCGAGGCCTGCAGGCCGATAAGCGTGTAGTCGACGGTGCCCAGAATATCTTCGACCCGGCCGCGCTCACCGTCGACGCCGAGCGAGAAATAGGTGTTCTCGCTAAAGCGCCGTCGAATGGCGACGGTCGCGCCGGCAGTATCGGCGATATAGGAATTGGTCCGTTCACGCGCGACCCGCGCGTCAATCAGAAGATCGTTGCGACTGCCGCCCAGCGCCGGCTTGATGAAGCTGGCTTTGACCCGGCCGATCAGGTTTTCCGGGCTGGCCTTCGCGATCGGTTTGAACTGAATACCACTGGTGGGTATCGCATAACCGCCTTCGACATCGAAACGCAGACGCTCGCCGCCGCCAAACAGATTGCGGTCCATCCACCAAGTCCGCAACGTCGGGCCATCGGCAGTTGAATAGGCCGCCGAGGCGCCGACCGAATGACGCGGGCGTTCGGTCACCGTGACCGTCACCGGCAGGTTGCCATTCGCATCGAGACGGTCGGCCTCATCGATGCGCACCGAACCGACGGCCTCGATCTTGGAAACGGATTTGCGCGTGTCGGCCAGCCGCTGCGGATAATACGGCTCGCCCGGCTGCAGATAGATGTAGGATTCTACGACACGCGGATCGAGATCCTTGGCGCCCTGCACCGTCACCAGACCGAAACCCGCCGTCTGACTTGGATCGATGGCGATGGCGATATCCATCGTGGCGCTGGGATGCTGAACCACCGGCGCGATGGAAACGAGTTTTGCCAGCGGCCGCGAATTGTCGCGCAGATAGGCGACCCCGAGACTTGCGCCGGTGCGGATATTGCCGGCGCTCGCCTCATCGCCCGGCTTCAGCGGAAAACCGCGCGGCGGGATCAGGTCCGGCGTCAGTGGTTGGTTGGTGCGGGCATCGTAAACGCGCACATCGCGCAGCCTGAACATCGGGCCAGGCGTCACGCTCACGGTGACGGGAACCATCCCGTGCGCGCGCAGGGCCTCGGCGGCAGACGCCGCCCCCGGATTGTCGCCGTCCGGATTGAGCGGCCGGCCGGCGACCGAAACGCGGATTTCGGCGTTGTAATAACCCGCGCCCCACATGTTTTCGGCCATGCGGGGAATGTCGGCGATGGCACGACGGACAAGACCGTCGCCGGTGGGCGGCGGCTCGCGCCGCAACTGCCACAAGTTCGAATTATCGCGGAGCGCCTGAGACAGCGTGTCCTTATCCTCCAGCCCCTTGATCTCAGTGTCGTAAGGCAGGTTTTCCCGGGACGGCGTCGGCAGGGGCGGTTCGCCGCCGAACAGGCCGAAAAAGTCGAACGCTAGCGCTGCCGGCGACAGCACAGGTGCGAATAAAATCGCCAATGTGACCGTCAGGGCAAAACGCACGCGCCAAAAACTCCAATCCGGCAGATCAACAATGAATCAGCCTGCCTATCCCTAAAACTCGCGGACGTTCTGGCATCTTCACCTGAAGATCGCTAAAAAACTACTCATTATTCGAATGTTCCGCCCGGATAACACCAATGCGCCCATGACATATCGGGTTCCGATCCATCGAGGGAAGATAGCAAAGCGCGCGCTGAAGTGCTCTCAAAGAGAATGCGTATAAAAATACGTATTAATATTGACACCGTCCATCAGAGGCGCATTTATATACGCATCGAATGGAGCAGGTGATGGCCACCGCCGAAACGAACACCCGCAAGGTCATCGCCCGATTGAAACGGGACGGTTGGGTGGAAGTTGACGGCTCCAAGCACTCGAAATTTGAACACCCCAACAAGCCCTACCCGATCATTGTCCCGCGGCACCGGGAGCTTTCTATCGGAGTGGCCAAGTCTATCGCCCAGCAGGCAGGCTGGATTTAAGGAGATACCCCATGACCCACTATGTTGGCATCCTCGACGGACACGATGACGTGTGGGGTGTTCGCGTTCCCGATCTTCCGGGCGTTCATGGCGGGGGCGCTACGGCAGAAGCCGCAATTGCGGATGCAATTTCCGCTGCCCGTGAATGGGCTGCGTCGGTTGCAGCGAAGGGAACTCCCATTCCAAATCCCCGCCCTCTGGCCGAAGTCCTCGCGGAAGTCGAAGCCGATGAAGCTCCCGTCATGATTCCCTTGCTTCTCGACAAGGGGCGTACCGTCAAGGCGAACGTCACCTTTGACGCCGGACTGCTAGAAGCTATCGATGCAGAGGCGAAACAGCGTGGCCTCACGCGTGCGGCTTTTTTGGCAAGCGCTGCGCGGGACAAGATCATAGCTGGATAGACATGGTGGGCGCGACAGGGATTGAACCTGTGACCCCTCCCGTGTGAAGGGAGTGCTCTGCCGCTGAGCTACGCGCCCGGACACCATGAGTAGAGGCGGCTATATCCTCTGCGCGCCCCATAGGTGTCAAGCGACGGTGTTAAGCGAGACTTGGAAATTCCCTCAGGCGCCTGCGGTTGCGCCGATTTTCAGGCTTTCCACCGCGTCCCAAAGCGCGGCGAAGCTGGAAATGATGCGATCCGGCGCAAAAGTGCGCACCGGCGCGTCCGTGTAGCCGAAATCGACCGCGACCACCGGAATCCTGGCGGCCTGGGCGGTGTGGATGTCGGTTTTCGAATCGCCGATCATCACCGCGCGGGCGGGATCGCCGCCGGCGCGCTCGATGGTCATGGTCAGGGCGCGCGGATCGGGCTTGGAAATCGGCTGGCCGTCGACCTTGAACGTATCCTGGCCGCAGATAGCGCGGAAGCGCTGGGCAACGCCGAGTTCCCGCAGCAGCATCAAAGCCGGTCCCTCGACCTTGTTGGTGCAGACGGCAAAGCGCCAGCCGGCCGCCTCGAAACGGTCGAGTGCCGCCACCACGCCGGGAAACAGATGGCTCTCCTGGGCGATGCGGCTTTCATATTGGGCGAGATAGTCCTGGAACAGAACCTCCAGCCGGTCGGGATCGACGGCCCGACCGGACGCCTTGAAGCCCGCCTGAATCAGCGACCTGCCGCCGGCGCCGACCAGTTCGCGGCCGTCGGCCAAGCTGACCGGCGCGATCTTCTCGCGCTCCAGAATGACATTGAGCGATCCGATGAGGTCGCCGGCGGTTTCGGCCAGGGTGCCGTCGAGATCGAAAACGAGGATGGGCGGAAGGATGGGGGCAACGCGGGGCAAAGTCATGGATGGCCCCGTACCACAATCTTCCGTAGGCGCGAAAGCCCGCGCACTTTTTGCCGCGATCCCCTGTAAAATCACATCAATCGATTCGCGGCGGCGCAAGATCGCGCCCGCTGCTCAGACTGGCGGGTTTAACCATGACGATCAGGGCGATTTCAGCGGCCGTTCTTGTTCTAGCCGGGACAGCGGCCCTGCCCGCGCTGGCGGCGAATTATCAGTTCATGTCCTCGCCTGCGACGGGTCTCAACCTGATGTACCGGCTCGACCGGCTGACCGGCGAAGTCGGCGCCTGCCAGTACGGCCTGAAGGACGGCACTGTTGGCACGACGCTCTGTTACCGCTCCGGCGACGGCGCGGGACCGCAAACGTCATCGGACTACGCGCTTGCCGCCTCCCATCACGAGGGCGAGGCCGGCATTTTCCGCGTCGACCTGCGCAACGGCACCATGTCGATCTGCTACCTGCTCAACGACGCCATCGTCTGCACGCCGCCGGGCAAGTAAGGCGGGGGTTGACCTGACGCCGGCAAGTCCATAACGACCAAGGCATTGCAGCAGCACTTATGCCGGGGATGGTTGTGGACAACGCCAAACGCATGGCCGCCGAAAAGGCAGCGGAATTTGTCCGCGACGGGATGCGCCTTGGCCTGGGAACCGGCTCGACCGCGGCGCATTTCGTCGATTGCGTCGGCGAGCGGGTCGCGGCCGGCATGAAACTGATCTGCGTGCCCACCTCGGAAACCACCCGGAAACAGGCCGAAAAGCTCGGCATTCCCCTTTCAACCCTCGACGAGACGCCGGAACTCGACCTGACGGTCGACGGCGCCGATGAGTTCGACCAGGAGCTGCGGCTCATCAAAGGTGGCGGCGGCGCGCTCCTGCGCGAGAAAATCGTCGCCAATGCCTCGGCGCGGATGATTGTCATCACCGATGCCTCCAAGAGCGTCGCGCGGCTGGGCCGCTTTCCGCTGCCGGTCGAAATCGTGCCCTTCGGCGCTGAGGCGACCCGGCGGGCGATAGCCAAAATGCTGGCCGATATGGATCAAACCGGCGCGATCAGGCTGCGTATGGGCCCGGACGGTCTTGTTTTTGTCACCGATGGGGGCCACTACATCTTCGATTGTGCGCTGGGCTCTATTGCCGATCCCGACGGTCTTGCCCGCGCGCTTCATGAAATTCCCGGCGTCGTCGAGCACGGATTGTTCCTCGGGCTCGCCGATGCTGTCATAGTCGCCGGCGATGCCGGCATCAAAATTATCGGTACCCAAAATCTTGGGAACCCCGGCCTCTGAAATCCGGTCCGCAATACTCTGGAGACTGAACGTGAACCTGACCCGATCATCCTTGCTGTCGGCCTGCTTGTTTTTCGCGCTTCCCACCCTTGGCTTTGCCCAGGCGCAACCCGCCGCGCCCGCCCCGGCTGCTGCTGCGACGGCTGATCCGGACGGCGGCTATTCGCCCGACCATATCGCCGCCGCGCGCCAGGTCGTTCTGACCTCCGGCATCGCCAACACGTTCAGCCTGTTCTACCCGCAGCTTGCCGATCAGGCGGTCAACGCCCTGACGCGCACGCGGCCGGAAATCCGCACCGACCTGATCGCCGTACTGAAGCAGCTGGAGCCGGAGTTTTCCGACCGCAAAGAGGAAGTCATCAAGGCGACCTCCAATGCCTTCGCCGGCGCGATGAGCGCCAAGGACCTCAAGGACACGGCGGCGTTCTTCGCCTCCGATGCCGGCAAGGCCTATGTCGCCATGCAGCCGAGGGTCATCAACCAGATGGTCGTCGCTATCGACGCCTGGAACCGCCAGTTGTCGACCGATCTCATGGTGCGCGTGCGTGAAGAAATGAAGAAAAAGGGCTACCAGCTCTAATCGAGGCGCACCGTGGCTGAATTCGACGTCGACCTTTTTGTCATCGGGGCGGGCTCCGGTGGCGTCCGCGCCGCTCGCATTGCTGGCGGCCACGGCGCCAAAGTCATGGTGGCGGAGGAGTTCCGCATCGGCGGAACCTGCGTCATCCGCGGCTGCGTGCCAAAGAAACTCTATGTCTACGCCAGCCGTTTCCTCGATCATTTCGAGGATGCCGAAGGCTATGGCTGGTCATTTCCTGAAAAGCCGACATTCGACTGGCAGAAGCTCGTCCAGGCGAAGGAAGCTGAAATCTCGCGGCTGTCGGGGCTCTACCGCAAGGGCGTCGAAGGCTCGGGCGGCGTGCTCGTCCAAAGCCGCGCCGAGGTGGTCGATGCGCATACCGTGCGGCTGATCAACGAGGGCCGCAACGTCACCGCCAAATATATCCTGGTCGCCACCGGCGGGTCGCCCACCCTGGTGCCGCCGATCCCCGGCATGGAACATGCCATCTCTTCGAACGAAATCTTCGACCTGAAGGAATTCCCGCGCCGGTTGCTGATCGTCGGCGGCGGCTATATCGCCGTCGAATTCGCCAGCGTGTTCGCGCGTCTCGGTGCCAAAGTGACGCTCGCCATGCGCGGCGACAACGTTCTGCGCGGATTCGACGAGGACATGCGCGTGGGTTTGCGCGATGCGATGGAGCACGCCGGCATCTCGCACCACTTGGGGACCTTGCCCGCCAAGATCGAAAAATTGTCCCATGGCCTGGATGTCACGTTCACCAATGGGTCGACGGGTGATTTCGATCAGGTGCTGGTTGCGACCGGCCGCCATCCCCATACGCGCGGCCTCGGCCTCGAGAATGCCGGGGTGGAGCTGGACACCTATGGCGCAGTCAAGGTCGATGGCTATTCGCGCACCAACATTGCTTCGATCTACGCGGTCGGCGATGTCACCAACCGCCTCAATCTAACCCCGGTGGCGATCCGCGAGGGCCATGCCTTCGCCGATACGGTGTTCGGCGGCAAGGATATCCGCGTCGATCTTCACAATGTGGCGACTGCCGTCTTCGCCACGCCGGAGATTGGCACCGTCGGCCTCTCCGAAGCGGACGCGCGCCAAGCCTTCGACATCGTCGATATCTATCGCACCAGCTTCCGGCCGCTGAAGGCGACGCTATCGGGCCGTCAGGACCGCACGATCATGAAGCTCGTCGTCGACGGCAAGAGCGACCGTGTGCTTGGTGTGCATATCCTTGGCGAGGACGCCGGCGAGATGGCGCAATTGCTCGGCATCGCCGTCAAGATGGGCGCCACCAAGGCCGATTTCGATGCGACCATGGCTGTACACCCGACCGGCGCCGAAGAACTCGTGACCATGCGGACGCGCACCGCGCGCTACGAAAAAGAACACAGGCTGTAGCGTTATCTGAAAGACGTTCCGGTCTATTGATGAGAACGCGCACCATTCGAGTGCGCGCACGATGGGAGGACGCCGCGTGGTCAAGATCACACGCATCGAGGCGATACATGTGCGCATCGCGCTGCCGCGCGACTTTCGCGGCAGCATCTACCATGTGCCTGAGAAGAACGCGGTCATCACACGCATCTACACCGACCATGGGCCGATGGGCGAAGCCATCAACGGCGAAGGCAATGCCGAGAGCCATGCAGCGGCAGTGAAGGTGATCGAGACCGAGCTAACGCCGCGCCTGATCGGCCAGGACGCTTCCAACATCGAGGCGCTGTGGACGAAGATGTGGGCTGCGACGCATGTCTCGACCCGCGACCGCCGGCCGGAGGTGCGCGCCATCGCCTGCATTGATTCCGCGCTCTGGGACATCAAGGGCAAGCAGGCCAACATGCCGCTCTACAAGCTGTGGGGCGGCGCCAGAGACAGCCTGCCGATCATCGCCATCGGCGGCCAGTATCACGACGGCTATGCCGCCGCCGACTACGGCAAGGAGGTCGCCTTCTACAAGGACTACGGCCTCGCCGGCTGCAAGTTCAAGGTCGGCGGCAAAACGCCGGCAGAAGATGCGCACCGCACAAGGGCTGCGCGCGCTGCCGTGGGTGACGATTTCGTGCTCTGCGTCGATGCCAATCGCGGCTGGTCGCTGGCAACAGCGCTTGAGTATTGCAGGCATGTGCGCGATCTCGATCTGCGCTGGTTCGAGGAGCCGTGTCACTGGCACGACGACAAGCGCGACATGGCGCAGATGCGCCTCAAGTCCGGCTTGCCGATCTGCGCCGGCCAATCGGAAATCACCGCCGAAGCCTGTCGCGATCTCGTGCTCACCGGCGCCATCGATGTCTGCAATCTCGATGCGAGCTGGGGCGGCGGCCCGACCGCCTGGCTGCGAGTGGCAAAGATGGCCGCCTGTTTCGGGGTCGAAATGGGCCATCACGGCGAACCGGTCGTCGGCTCGCATCTGCTCGCTGCCGTCGCCAACGGGACTTACGTCGAGACGCATCATCCCGACCGCGATCCGATCTTCCACAAGATGGTTGGTGGACGGGGCAAGATTGCGAATGGTTATTATGAATTGCCGCAGGCGCATGGCTGGGGTGTCACGCTCGATGAAGAGATGATTGCGAAGTATCGCGTGAATTAGGCGGATGCTCACGGCCCTCATCCGACCCTCGCGATGCGAGGGCCACCTTCTCTCGTAAACGGGAGAAGGATTCAGCGCGGGGAATATGCAGGGAGCAAAAATGGCCATGCGCATCACACGCCGCAATTTCATCGCCGCCTCTGCCGCAGCCACAACCTTCCCTGCTCTATCCACCGCACAAACCAATGACTGGGCTGCCGTCGAACGTGCCGCCAAGGCCGAGGGCCAGGTCGTCGTCTACAACACCGGCGTCGGCCTGCATCGCGATATTGCCGGCGCGTTCGAGGCGCGCACCGGAATCAAAGTGAACTTCCTCGACATGCGCGCCAGCGAATTGCGCGAGCGGGTGCGCATCGAGCAATCGGCGGGACGCTTCGGCGCCGATGTGTGCCTCAACGGCAGCACGGGTTCCATCGTCATGGATCGTACCGGCCAGTTCCAGCCGCACGGCGGCCTGCCCAATGAAGCCAATCTGATCGAGGGGTTCCGCGAAAACGATACGCGCATCTCGATCTTCCAGAATATCTTCGGTTTCATGATCAACACGCG
>JAQGJO010000481.1 GCA_028290595.1 Hyphomicrobiales bacterium
CGCGATGACGGCAAGAACCGCATCTCGATGCATTTCCGGCCGATGGGCGTTGTCGGCGCGATCACGCCGTGGAACGTGCCGGTCGGTCTCGCGTCTCACAAGATCGCCCAGGCGCTTTATGCCGGCAATACGCTGGTCCTGAAGCCTTCGCCCTATACGCCGCTATCGACCTTGCTGCTCGGCGAACTGTCGCGCGACATTCTTCCGCGCGGCGTCTTCAATGTGGTTGCAGGCGGCAATGCCGTCGGCCAATGGCTGACGAAACATCCCGGCATCGACAAGATTTCCTTCACCGGCTCGGTCGCTACCGGCAAGCGTGTGATGGAAAGCTCCTCGGGCACCTTGAAGCGTGTGACGCTCGAACTCGGCGGCAATGATCCCGCCATCATGCTCGACGATGTCGACATTGCCGGCGCGACGGCCAAGATTTTCAACGGCGCGTTCGGCAATTGCGGACAGATCTGCATGGCGGTGAAGCGGGTCTATGTGCCGGAGAATCTTTATGAGCCGGTGCTGGAAGCTTTCGCGCAACTGGCGCGCAACCATAGAGTCGGCGACGGCTTCGAGCCCGATGTGCAGATGGGACCGCTGCAGAACAAGATGCAGTACGACAAGGTGCTCGATGTCCTTGAAGACACCAAGCGCCAGCCCGGCGTCCGCATTATCGCCGGCGGCCATCCGCTGAACCGGCCGGGCTATTTTCTCGAGCCGACGATCGTCGGCGACATCGGCGACAATACCCGCCTCGTCACCGAGGAGCAGTTCGGCCCGATCCTGCCGGTAATGAAGTACACAGACCTGAAGGACGCACTCGCCCGCGCCAACGACACGACCATGGGCCTTGGCGCGTCGGTGTGGACCAAGGACCTTGAAAAGGGCGCGAAGGTTGCCGCGCAGATCCAGGCGGGCACCGTCTGGGTCAATCATCATGTCGGATCGGAACCGGATATTCCGTTCGGCGGTTTCAAGCAATCGGGCCTCGGCCGCGAACACGGCGTGATGGGTTTGCAGGCCTATATGGAACCGCAGATCATCAACGTGCCGGCGCAATAAGCTCGACAAAGGGCGGCAATGGTGGATTGCCGCCCGCCTACCTTCTTACAATCCAAACAGCCGCGCGGCATTGCCGTGCGCAATGCGTTCCCTGTCTTGCGGGCTGACGGGGATATGATCGAGGAAGGCGCGCGCTTCCGGCATCGACTGGTAAGGATAGTCGGCCGAGAACATGATCCGGTCGATGCCGCCCAGTTCAAGCAGAAGATCCAGGAACGTCGGCTGGAAGTTGAAGCCCGAGAATGTGTAATGAACATTCTGCTTCAGATATGACAGGATCGGCTGCTTCAGTCCTGTCACTGACATCGGCAGAAGTTCGAAGCGCTGAAAGAAAAACGGCAGACCCTCGCCCATGTGGCCGATGACGAATTGCAGTTTCGGAAACTGATCGAACACGCCGCCGCAGATGATGCGGATCATGTGAATGGCCGTCTCGATGTGCCAGCCCCATGCGCCGCCGGCGAGCATGTCGGTCACCAGCGGCGAGAAGCCACCATAAGATGCGTCGATGACCGCCTGCGGCGGCGGTGTCGGATGAAGATAGATGGGGGCATTGAGGGCCTGTGCGGCCTCCAGAATCGGCCAATAGAACTTGTCGTCGAGATAGCGGCCGCGGTTATGCCCGTTGATGACGATGCCCTTGAAGCCCTGGAGAGCAAAGCAGCGCTGCAGTTCCTCTACCGCCTGCTTCGGTGAGCTGGTCGGCAGGGCCGCGAGGCCAGCCAGACGGGTAGGATGGCGCTTGATCGCATCGGCGAGATAATCGTTGGTCTCGCGCGCCATGGCGATCGCATCGGCCGGCTCCATCTGCTCGACGCCGGGGGCGGACAGCGACAGCACCTGCATATCGATGCCGGCCGCATCCATCTCTGAAATCCGCAAGGCATCGACATCGCAGAGCCTGTCCACCACCTGGGCATAGCGGCCACCCATCCGGTCGGCGCGCTCTTTGACGAAGCGGGCAGGCCCGGCGAAAAAGGCCGGCGTCGCGAAATGCTCTTCCAGAGTGATCGTGCGCATTCAACACCTCCCAAAGATATTATCTGTTGGCGGCGGTGTATTCCGGCGCTGCGGCGATGACAACTCTGTTCTGCTTCTGGGTGCGATGCGCTTACCGGCTGAACCGGATCGGCACGGCGATCGCCATCGAGCTGCCGCCGACGCTGGCCGGCGGTGCGGGAACCGGACTGGCGCGCCGCACCATGGCGACGGCTTCAGCGTCCAGTGCAGAATTGCCCGAAGACCGTGCCAGACTTGCCGAACGAACGCCGCCGGACCTGTCGATGGTGAAGGCAACCGACACCGAGCCCGGGGAAGCGCCGGGGGGAAAACGTTTGTAGCGATTGAGATGCGCCATCAGGCTGGCGCGCCAAGAGGCCGAGGACGCTGCGGAGGATGCCGCAGATGAGGCTGCAGAGGCAGCGGCGGATGCGGCACGTGCGGCGGCGGCCAATGCGCGCGCTGCAGAGGCCGCGGCCGCCCTTGCCGCCGCTTCGCGTTCGGCGCGTTGATTTACGACCGGAGCCGGCGCGCGAACCGGCCGTGCTTCCACCACGACCGGCTTGCGGCGGACGACGGGTGTCGGTTCAGCACGAGGCTGAACGGGCCGCTTTGGTACGACGCGCGCCAGGGTCGGAGGTTGCGGCGTTACGACTTTCTGCGGTTTGGCAACGGCAGCCAATTCAGCGGCCTTGTCGTTGGACCGCGGCAGCTCGGGCTGCTTCATCTCCTGAGGTGTTTCAGGCTTGGGAGGTTCAACAACCTCTGGCTCAACGGGCTTGGCTTCTTCGGCGGCCGTCTCGATCGGCTCCGATTTCTCTACCGGCTCCGGCTTGTCTTCGGCCTTCATCTCGGACGTCGGAGGTGGCGGCGTCTCTATCTTCTCTTCAGGCTTGTCTTCAGGCGTTGCCTGAGGCGGCTCGGCGGCTGCTGGAAGATCTTGAACCAGTTCCAATGCCATGGGCACTTGCATAGGTTCGGAAGCAGCCGATGGCGCCTCCTGCAGCGCCACCGGCTGCATCCAGTGAATGATGGCCCAGATGACGGCGAAGTGCAGAATGCCGGCAAAAATCGCCGCGCAGACCCAACAGATCGAAGTTTCGGATCTGCGGTTGTCCCATGCATATTGGCGCTGTGTCGCAACTGCGGTCATAATCGAACAAAACCAATATTTACGACTGCCGACATGCGCTGCGCCTTCGCAAGCAGGCTCATTCGTCGATCAGGATATCTGATCGTGGGACTATAGCGTTTTCCGATCCATTGGATCGGAAAGACGCGTCTAGCTTATTTAATGAGCGCATTTTCTTCACGCGAACCGGCGTCCACTTCGCTTGAAAATGCGCCGTCGGCGCAATAGGCCGGGAAATCATTTGAGCCGGCGGTTGTTTCCAGCAGGAAGCTTTCGACCTTGGCTTCGATGCAGCGGTCAGGACAGTTGGAGCCATAATTGTCGTACAGCGTCTTGAGACAGGCATCGGCAAGCTCGTCGCGCTCGCTGATGCCCTGCTGAAGCAGATGCGATGCCGTATCGTGGAGAAGTTTTTCGATTTTCATCCGTTCTTCAGCGATATTGCACATGGTTCCTCCTGGTCCCGCCGGACCGCTTCATTTCTGTTGCATGCGCGCTCTCAAGGCTTCGAACGACGCAACCTGATCGGGGAGCAGTTCGCGCTTGTCGTCGCGACCGATGAACACTTTGAACATGATGTTGCCGTCGCCGTTGACGAACTGCACCGAGCAAGACCGTCGGCCGAAGAACGGACGATCGACAAAGCAGACCGCCTGACAGCGATCGGCCTTGATATGACCGCTGATCGGGCTTTCGCCATGGACGTTGAAATAGCCGCGGCCGGACGATCCCGGCGGCAGGCTACCCTTCGTCTCGAAGACGCCGTCGGCCGAATGGACGATGAAAACGATGGGACCGAATGTGGTCAGTTCGGCCCAGATGTCTTCAAAGCGGGCGCCATCGACAAAGACGGCTTGGTCCCCAGGCAGACATTCGAGGGCCACCCGCATCGGAACGCCGTGCTGCTCGGCATAGGATTCGAGAACACCATCCGGCTTTTCGGCAATGGTTGCCTGCAGCGCGGTGATCTTCTCGCGGATATGCCGATCCTGCGTCGCTGCAATCGCTGTCATGATCAGGCCGCCTCGCCGGGACGCTGTCCGGGCATGGCGATCGACTGCACAACATCGAAGCCTTCGAATTCCGGATGGCCCATGGTCATCGGCGGCCGGTCCGTTGCGCGCTTGTGGGAAGCGGCGAACTGGCTCGACTTGGTCCAGGCATCGAAGTCCGCGCGGGTCGCCCACAGCGTGTAGGACGAAAACAAGACATGATCTTCCTTCGGCGCGCCGCGCAGAAGCTGGAACGA
>JAQGJO010000557.1 GCA_028290595.1 Hyphomicrobiales bacterium
GCAGAACTCCTATTGATTGATGGCCTTCCTACCGCATGAAGCCGCCAAGGGGAAGCGGCTTCACTTGCATGCAACGGTTAAGCAGTGGTGGATTGATCCGTCTTGCCCGACAGTCTTGTCTATGTTGGTAAAAATGTATCGAGTTCGGCCCGTGTCGGCGGCTCGGCACCGCGCCGGGCACATGTCATCGCCGCCGCGCGGTTGGCAAGATTGAGCCAGCGCACCACCTTCTGGCGATCAGGCAAAAGCCCGCCTGGTCCGAGACATCCCTCATCATACATGGCCGCCAGGAGGCCGGCGCTGAACACATCGCCGGCGCCGACGCTGTCGACGACTTCTACGTTCGGCGCGGCGCTGGAGAGCATTTCCTGGCCGAAGAACGCGCTCGCGCCATTTGCACCGCGTGTGAGGACGGCAAGCTCGACGCCAAGCTCTTGCCAGCGCCGCATCGCTGTTTCCGGCGACACGTCCGGGTAGAGCCAGGACATGTCTTCTTCGCTGGCCTTCACGAAAGTCGAGGCGGCCACCCTGTCTTCGATCAGCCGCACGGTCGTCTCTCGCGGCGGAACCACGGAAGGCCGGATGTTCGGATCGAAGCTGACGGAGGCATGGCCCCGCGCCAGCCGCATGAAGGCGAGCGCCGCCTCTCCCTGCGCGCCAAGCGTGCAGCGAAACGACGCGGCATGCAGATGATGGACGCCGGTTGGCCACGACGCAGGAAGCGCGTAAGGCTCGCGATCGGCCGTGCCGTCGAGATAGAGGCTGAAGCGCGGCGCGCCCGTAGAGCTATGCGGCGTCGCCAGCGCCAGCGGCATCGGCGCATCGCTTCGCACGCAAAAATCGAGATCGACGCCGGCTGCCGACAAGGCGCGCACGAAGCGGTCACCATGCACATCGCGCGACAGCGCACCGGCGAAGCCGTTTGCGATGCCGAGGCGGCCGAGCGCCAGCGCCGTATTGAACGACGAACCGCCCAATGCGCTTTCGAACGCCGCCATATCCGCATCTCTGGCGATGATGTCGAGGACCGCCTCGCCCATCACGAGAACCATGGGGTCCGCTCTCTCCGTCATGCCCGGGCTTGTCCCGGGCATCCACGCCGTTCATGCGGATGAAGTGAGATTGTGAAGGCAGCCTTCTTGTGGCAGCTCTTTCCTGCAGTGTATCCCAATGTCCCGGCGTGGATACCCGGCACAAAGCCGGGCATGACGCGGTTGGGTTGCATCCGCGTTATAGCGATGATGAGCGCTATTCGGCGATTAGTTTGCATCAACCATTCGCGTGAGCCTCCTTGCGGAACGAATGCACCGGATAGACGCCAAGAATGCGGCGCTCGCTGGTGAAGAACTCGAGCTCTTCCAGCGCGCGCTTGAGCGGCGGGTCTTCCGGATGGCCTTCCACGTCGGCAAGAAACATCGTCGCCGAGAACTCGCCGTCGACCATATAGCTTTCCAGCTTCGTCATATTGACGCCGTTGGTGGCGAAGCCGCCGAGCGCCTTGTAGAGCGCCGCCGGCACGTTGCGGACGCGAAACACGAAGGTCGTCATCGTCGCGCCGTTGTTGGGCACCGCCCAGTCGGCCTGCTTGGAGAGAACGACGAAGCGCGTCGTATTGTGCTTCTCGTCCTCGACGTCGCGCATCAATATTTTCAAGCCGTAGATTTCGGCGGCCAGTTCGGGCGCCAGCGAGGCGCGCGTCGGGTCGTTCCATTGCGCCACTTCGCGTGCAGAGCCCGCGGTGTCGCTTGCGATGATCGGCGTCAGCTCGAGTTTGCTGATGATCTTGCGACACTGGCCGAGCGCATGGATATGGCTGTAGACCGTCTTGATCGTCGCCAGGCTGGCGGAGGGGATCGCCATAAGCTGAAAGCGGATCGGCAGAAAATATTCGCCGATGATATGCAGGCCCGAACCCGGCAGGAAATGGTGGATGTCGGCGACCCGGCCGGCGATGGAATTCTCGATCGGGATCATGCCGAGATCGGCCGCGCCGTCGGCGATGGCTGAAAAAGAATCCTCGAATGTGGCGCAGGGCAGGGGTTCCCAATCCGGATACACGGCCTTGCAGGCGATGTGGGAATTGGCTCCCGGCTCGCCCTGATATGCAATCTTCTTTCCGTTCGACATCATCTACTTCCTGGCAGTCCCAATGCGCCGCAGTCCGTCGCGACAGTCCTTAGCAGGTCGCGCCGCCCCGGGGTATGGGCAAAAACGGCGATTTCGACCACCCGGAGCCGGCCCTTGCCGCAATCCCGGCGTCTGATATCTCTTGGACAACCGGAGGTTCGTTATGTCGGACATGCTGATACGGGGCGGAAGCATTGTTTCGATGGACGACCATGTCGGCGATCTCAAAGGCGACATTCTGGTTCGCGAAGGCATTATCGGCGCCATCGCGCCTGCGATAGCGCCGCCGCCGGGCGCCGAGGTTCTGGACGCCACCGGCAAGATCGTCATGCCGGGCTTCGTTAACGCCCACATGCACACGTGGCAGACCGGCCTGCGCGGCGTCGCCGCCGACTGGACCATCTCGCAATATCTGCGCGCCATCCATGCCGGCCTCGCCACGCATTTTCGTGCCGAAGATATCTTCATCGCCAACCTTGCGGGCGCGTTGAGCCAGCTCAATAGCGGTACGACCACCCTGGTCGACTGGTGCCACAACAATCCCAGCCCCGAGCACACGGATGCCGCCGTCGAAGGCCTCGTGCAATCGGGCATCCGGGCCCTGTTCCTGCACGGCTCGCCGAAGCCCGACCCCAAGCCCGGACAGAAACATTTCAGCGAAGTGCCGATGCCGCGCAGCGAGGTCGCGCGTCTGCGCAAGGGGCAGCTTGCCTCTGACGAGGCGCTGGTGACGCTCGGCCTGGCGATCCTCGGGCCGTGCATGTCGATCTACGATGTCTGCTGCGACGATTTCAGGCTGGCACGCGAGACCGGCACGGTCGCCAGCATGCATGTGACCGGTCCGCTGCTGACGCCGGACGGCTTCGAGCGTCTTGCGGCAGAAAAGCTGCTCGGCCCGACGCTCAACATCGTGCATGGCAATGTGCTGAGCGATGCGCAGCTCGATCTCCTGGTCGGTCACGGCGTCCATTTCACCGTGACGGCGGAAGTCGAGATGCAGATGGGCTTCGGCCGTCCGCTCACCGGCCGCCTGCGCCGGCGCGGCGCGTCGATCTCGATCGGCTCCGATATCGAATCCGGCATGAGCAGCGATATGTTCACGGTGACGCGCATGACCTTGCAGTCGCAACGCTTCCTCGACAGCCTCGACAGTTTTGCCGAAAGCGGCAAAGGGCCGGCCGAAATCACCATCCCCTGCCGCGAGGCATTGCGCTGGTCGACCATCGACGCGGCGCGCATGGCCGGGCTCGATCATCGCACCGGATCGCTGACGCCGGGCAAGGCGGCGGATATCGTTCTGCTGTCGGCGCGCGATCTCAATATGCATCCGGTCGTCGATCCGGTCGCGTCCATCGTGCTGCAGGCCGGCGGCGCCAATGTGGATACGGTGATGGTCGGCGGCGTCATACGCAAGCGCGACGGCGTCCTGCTTTATTCCGATCTGTCGCGGCGCCTGGATGAATTGGCGCAATCGAGCACCCGCATTCTGACCGATTTCAACAAGGCGCGCGCCGCATAGGACGCACGCTGGTATCGAGGGAGGGAGACATGCGCACGATTGGTATGATCGGGCTGGGCAAGATCGGCATGCCGATCGCCGACCTGCTTTTGAAAAGCGGCTTCAACGTGGTTGGTTACCGCCGCAGCGCCATGGACGGCCTGCGGGCGGCTGGTGGAACGCCGCTGGCATCGCCGGCGGAAGTTGCCGCGCAGGCCGATATCATCCTCTCTTGTCTGCCGTCGGAGGCTGCGCTCGACGAGGTCGTCGCCGGTCCCAAGGGCCTTGTGCACGGCATGCGTGCCGGCCAGATTTGTCTCGAACTCGGCACCTATCCAGTCAGCGTCAAGGAACGTCAGCGCGAGCGGCTGGCGAAGATCGGCGCGATCTTTCTCGACGGCGAAATCAGCGGCACGCCGGGCATGGTCGCCGCCCGCAAAAGTGCCGTCTACATCAGCGGCGATGCGCAGGCTTGTGAAAGTGCCAAACCGGTCATCGCCGGCTTTTCAGATGCGTGTTTTTATTTCGGCGCGTTCGGTTCATCGATCAAGGTGAAGCTGATCGCCAATCTTCTGGTCACGCTCAACATCACCGCGACGGCCGAAGCCATGACGCTGGCGCGGCAGACCGGCATCGATCTCAACATGATCATTCAAGCGGTGGCGAGCGGCGCCGGAAATTCGGCGCAGTTTGCTATTCGCGCGCCCTGGATGGCGGAGCGGAAATTCCTGCCGGCGCAGGGCAGCATCGAGCTGGTGAACCATTACCAGAAGGCAGCAAAGGACATGGCGATCGACCTCGGCGTCGCCACGCCGATGCTCGACAAGACCATCGAACTTTTCGACAAGGCGCTGGCCAATGGTCTTGCCGACTACGATGTAGCGGCAATCGCCGATGTCATCAGCGCTTTGCCGCCGCCAAATAAAGTCTAGTAGGCGAGTAAAGTCTAGGCGAGGCCTTCGAGCTTCAGCACTTTCTGCACGGACGGACGAGCCTTCATGCGCTGGTAATGCGCCGCGACATTCGCCGGCAGCGGCCAGTGGGCGCGTTCCGCGATCCAGAATTCGAAGAAATAAAGCGCGCTGTCGGCAATGGAGAAGTCGCCCATCAGCCATTCTTTCTTGTCGAGCTGCTTGTCGAGCAGGGCCAAGCCCTTTTCGGTCATTTCCTTGCCGCGCGCCTTGATCTTGGGATGCTCCTCCTCAACGCTGCTGTAGTTTACCGTGCGCCAGAAACGGGTCCATGCCTGCATGTGCAGGGTGGCGACGATATAATCGACCGTCTCCAAAGTGCGCGCCAGTTTCTCAGGGTCGCTCGACAGCAGCTTCTTGTCGGGATTGGTCAACGCCAGCCATGTGGAAATCGCCGGAAACTCGGTCAGCACCGTGCCGTCGTCGCGCTCCAGCGCCGGCACTTTCGACTTCGGATTAATCTCCACATAACCAGGCTCAAACTGGCCCTGTTTCGTGAAATCGACCAGCTTGAGATCGTAAGGCTTGCCGATCTCCTCAAGCAGAACATGAATGCCCATCGCGCAAGTGCCGGGCATATAATACAGCGTCGTCATGGCGGGTCTCCCTCGAAGGAAATGACTTCCGCCTATTGTTCCCATGCCGGTTCAGGCTTGGCAATGCTAGCGATGAGCAAAGTTTTCTGTCAATTGGCGAAGATTTCGCGCACCCGCTTGCGCACGCCCTCGTCGGCCTTCACCGTCTGCTCGACGACCTTTTGCAGCAGCAGATGGTCGCCGGGTTCGACGGAGAGATTCATCTTCGCCGCTTCGGCCAGCAGTTCGGGATCTCTCGCCATTTTCTGAAAACCCTCGCGCAGCGCGGTGGCGATGGCGGGTGGCACATCCGGTGGCGCGGTATAAGCGCGGCCGATGGCGCCGCCGGAGGCATAGAGCGTCAGCAACTGCTTGTCCTGATCGGTCTTGGCGAATTCCAGCAGCGCCGGCACATCCGGCAGTTCGGGATCGCGTTCCGGCACGTCCTGCAGGATGATCTTGATCTTCTTCTCGCGCAGCCAGCTCTGGTGCTGGGCTTTGATGACGGCCCATGACGTGCCGGCGCCATCGACTTCGCCGCGCTCCATGGCAAGCATGCCGGGGCCGGAAGAGGGATAGCCGGAAACGACCTTGAATTTCGTGCCGATGAGAACGTTGAGCAGACGCGGCACCGTCTCGGCAAGATTGGCCGGGCCGGTGCCGGCCATCGTCATCTCGATCGTCTTGGCGTCCTCGACCGATTGCGCCTTGGATGTGTGCCAGACGAGATGAATGTTGTTGCTGGAGGCGATACGGCCGATCCAGGTCAGTTTCGCCGCATCATATTTGGCGCCGGGATTGTGCAGCGCCTGTTCCATCGCCAGTGTCTCGCCGAGCGCGCCGATGGCGGAGCCATCTTTCGGCGCGACGGCGTAAATGTAGTTCGCCGCCTGCAGCGATCCAGCGCCCGGCATGTTCTGCGGCACCACGGCCGGCTGGCCTGGAACGAAGCGGCCGAGATGACGGGCGACGAGGCGCGCATAGAGATCGTAGCTGCCGCCCGGCGCATAGCCGACCGACATGGTGATCGTCTTTTTGCCGGCGTAGAATTGCTCCGGCGATTGCTGTGCTTGCGTGCTGGTGGAAAATGCGCCGATAGCTGCAATTGCCAGAATGCTCTTATGAAACGGCATGGATCCCTCCCAGGTCCGGTGTCGCCTGACTTTGCAGTCTTCATAGGCGAGCACTGCCCATGCGTCCATCTCATTTGCACTACAGCTATGTCTTCAGGAAAGCCCCGACGGCCTTGCTGACTGCAGCCTCGCCCTCCATCACGACGGCATGGCCCGTACCGGCAACAATCTGCAAATCGCCTGCGCCCTTGAGGCCCTTGGCATAGGCCTCGCCATGGGCGCGCGGAACCATGTGGTCATGCTCGCCCCACAGCACGATCGACGGCATGGCGGCGCGGTGCAGCCGGTTGATCAGCGAGCGGTTGTAGAAATACGGCGGCTTGAAGCCGACGAAGGAGCCGAAGCGCAGCATGGCATAGCGCCGGGTCTCTTCGTCAAGATCGCCGCGCCCGTCGGGGAAATAGCGCAAGGCGTCGGTCGCGGTCGATGACGAGAACAGCACGTTGCGCAAAGTCTTGTAGTCGACGCCGCGTTCCGGCTGCGCATGCATGAAGATATCTTCGATCAATTCGCCGGGCACGAAAAGTCCGCAGGCGCCGATGAGCACCAGCTTCTTCACCCGCTCGGGATGGCGCACGGCGATCTCGGCGGCGATCCAGCCGCCGGCGCAATGGCCGACGAGCGTAAATTGCTTGAGGCCCAGGGCATCGAACAGTTCGAGATAGTGAAAGACGACGTCTTCGACGCTGGTGCCGTCTTCAAGTTCATCACTGCCGTTGCAGCCCGGATGCGCCGGCGCGATGAGTTTGCCCATGCCGGCTAAGGTCTTGTGAAATGCCAACAGATCGCCGGCAACGCCATGCACATCGGCGAAGCCGTGCAGGTAGACGATCGGTTCGCCCGTGCCTTCCTCGATCAGTGTGACCTTGCGTCCTTTGATTTCGATCACGCGCGCGCTCACTTCGTCAGCTCCAACTGCATTTTTTCTTCCATTCCCTTGAATTGCTCGGCGAAGAGCTTACCGGACGCGGCCTTCAGGCGCGGCGCAACTTCGGTCCAGAACAGGCGCATGCTCTTGCGTGCGTTCTCATCCGGCATATTGCCCATATGAAACTGGATCAGAAGATGGCCGACCGGCGCCTGCTCCAGAATGTCCATGAAGCGCCGGTACACCGTGTCCGGCGATCCGACGATGATGGACTGCGAGCGCTGCAGATCGTCCCAATCCTCGGTGTCGCCGAGCAGCGGCAAGGTCGGGTCGGAGTTCTTCAGATAATCGCGGAATTCGCTCGTCGGAATATAGGGAATGCCCGGCCCGAAGGTGAGCTGGCGGCCGACCCGGCGCTGATGGCCCTTCAGGCAATTGCGCAGAAAATACCAGATGCCGTCGCGCGATTCTTTTTGTGCGATCTCGTCCGTCTCACCGACATAGGTCGACATTAGAATGCCCATTCGATAGGGCTGGTAGCGGTCGCCATGCTGTTCCAGCACGCGGCCGAACTGGGCGACGGAATTCGCCGTGCCCTTGCCGTGGCTGCGCGACGACAGGAAATAGCAATAACCCTTCTTGGCGATCTGCACGAGCGTGTCGCGCGACCGCGCACCGGGAATCCAGATCGGCGGATGCGGTGTCTGCGTCGGCTGCGGCCACGGATTGACGTAGCGCAACGGATAATGCTTGCCTTCGAAGGCGAACGGACCCGGCTCTGTCCAGGCGCGGTGAATAAGGTCGACCGCTTCCCAGAACTGGTCGCGCGAGACGGCCGACGGCGCATTGTAGTTGAACGTCTCGGGGCCGGAGCCCGGCGCGAACCCGGCGATCAGCCGCCCGTCCGACATATTGTCGAGCATGGCATATTCTTCCGCCACGCGTAGGGGATTGCCATGCAGCGGCAGCAGATTGCCGAGCACGACGATCTTGCCGCGTTGCGTCCGGTGCGCCAGGGCGGCGGCGATGATATTGGGCGAGGGCATCAGCCCGTAGATATTCTGGTGATGCTCGTTGAGCACCATGCCGTCGAAGCCGAGCTCCGAGGCATAGGCCAGTTGATCGATGTACTGGCGATACAGCCCGCGGCTGCGCTGCCTGTCCCAAAGCGTGTTGGGAACTTTTACCCAGCCTGTTTCCTGGGTCTCGTCGAAATCGTCCGGCAGATAGGGATAGGACATGAAATGCCAGCAATAGAGCTGGACCGGGGTGGTCATTCGTTTCCTCCACGCGGCCTGTTTGTCGCCGCTGATTTGTCGGAGCGTCTTTTGCGAAAGATGCGCGCTCCGTCCGGCCGTAAAATGGCTCAT
>JAQGJO010000034.1 GCA_028290595.1 Hyphomicrobiales bacterium
GATCTGATAGACGCCGGCTTGATCGGCTTGCGGCCGACATCTCCGCTGATGGTGCATCTGCGCAAGACCGCCGAGGCCGAAGGCTACGCGCTGCACTTCGTCTCTGAAGTCACGACGAACGAATCCGCCCGCGCTCTGGTCAAGGCTGGTCTCGGCGTCAGCATCCAGCCCAGAGGCGTTCTCGATCTTGAAGACTATGAGCGCATCAGCCTGATCCCGTTGACGCACGCATGGGCGTGCCGGCGGCTGTATCTTGCGGTCCAGTCTCGCCAGCCATTGAACGATGCAGTGCGAGCGCTGGTGGCGCAGCTTGCCGATGCCGGCCCCATCGCTGCAATCTAGAGCATCGTGCGAAAAGGCGGGTTATCAACGTCGGCGCGCCTACTTTCCCGAACCGTCACCATTGGCAATGCGCCGCAGGCGTTCAACCACGGCAGCCGGCGTCGCATAAGCATCGCTGACGATCTTTTCGGTCTGTTCCGCGGTGCGAGGCACGTTCACGCCGAGCTTGAGCCGATCAGCCTCCTGAAGGAACGTCGGATCGCTGAATGTCTCGGCTAGGGCAGTCCGCATGATTTTCACGCGATCATCCGCAACACCCGGAGCCATCAGATACGGCCGCCCGAGCGCCAGCGGTGCGATGGCTGCCTGAAGCAGCAACCTGTCTTCGTCGTTCTTCAGCAAGTCCCTGACGTTCGGTGTTGCACCAACCTCCTTCTCGTTTTCGGGACCGTATTGAACGATGAATTTGATCTTTCGATCTCGTACCCAGTCCGGCTTGGTCGCCGAAAGCGAGCTCCAGAAGATGCTCGGATAGCCGTCGACTTCTCCCCGCTCCATCGCCATGAAGCTCTCAGTCTGTCCCGGATACCCCAACACCGTTTTCAGTTTGAGGCCCAGCAGTTCGTTGAGCAGTCTGGCATAGAAGGCAGGCGTCGAGTTCGCACCCGAGATTGCCACGGTCGCAGGCTTTTGCTGGAGATCGGCTACAGTGTTGGCGGCAAGGCTGTGCCAGACGATCAGGAGGCCGGTTTCGTAACTCGGGCTGCCGAGCCAGTTGATTTTCTTTGGATCGTAATCGGCTTCCTTCGTGCCAAGCAGCGGCTCGAATGGCGTATTGTTCTGTACGCTGCCGATCGTCAGGCCATCCTTGGGCGCAACATTGACCAGGTAGTTTGTGGCGACGATGCCGCCGGCGCCGGGCATATTGCGTACCACGACTGTGGGCGCGCCAGGCACATGCTTTGGCAGGTGGCGAGCGATGGTACGGGCCAGAAGATCGTATCCACCGCCGGCGCTTGTACTGACGATAAGATTGACAACCTTGCCCCTGTAAAAGTCGGCGCCTTGTTGTGCGAGGCCGGCGGTCGAGCTCGCCAGCAGAATGGCCAACCCCGTAGCGATGATGCTCGATCTCTGCATGCCACAATTTCCTTCGCTGACAGCTCGATCCAACAATGAGCGTATCGCCCCGGCCGTCGCAAATTTCTCGACTGGGTTCATGCGTCACTATAATGTCCCGGCAACGGCGATCAACCGAGGATGGACGCCATGAGTGGTCGAGCGCTCAATTTGCCTTCTTCCCGCGCTTTTGCTTTCATTGTCCCGCTGGCGAAGTGCAGCCAGCGAACGGTGGAGCAATTTCACTCGACCTCCCTTTTGGCGCTTCGGCCGTGAGGTTTTACTCGGAGCCTTACTTGGAGCCCTGCAGTGGAGGTTGAATGGCAGTTCATTCCCGGTGTCGCGCTGCTCAGGCCACGCATCCATAGGGATGCCCGTGGTTTATTGGTAGAGACCTATAACGAGCGGCTGTTCCACGACAAGGTTGCAAGGGTTCATTTCGTGCAGGACAACGTCTCCGTTTCCCGCACGAAGGGAACGGTTCGCGGTCTGCACTTTCAAAGGCAGCCCTCGCAACAGTCCAAGCTGGTTCGCGTGGCGAAGGGTGCGATTCGCGATATTGCCGTGGATCTGCGCCAAGGATCGCCAACCTTCGCCAGGCATGTCGCTGTCACACTGACGAGCGAGGGCTGTGAGCAATTGTGGATTCCCGCCGGTTTCGCCCATGGCTTTTGTACGCTCGAAGACGATACGCAGGTCAGCTATAAAATTGACAGGTTGTACGATCCCGATGCCGACGCGGGGATTTTGTGGAATGATCCTGAACTGGCGATTTCCTGGCCCGTCGCAGAGGCCGATGCAATTCTCTCGGACAAAGACAAAATCATGCCGCTGCTCGCAGATATCGCCCCCGCCTTCACCTATACCGGTGCTGAATGACGCGCATCCTCGTGACAGGCGGCGCGGGCTTTGTCGGTTCGGCCGTCGTGCGCATGTTGATCCAGGATATGGATGCCGATGTCCTCAATGTCGACAAGCTGACATACGCCGCGAATCTCGCCTCGCTTTCGGGCGTCGATCACAATCCGCGCTATCGATTCGCCAGGACCGACGTCTGCGACCGCACCGCGATGGACGCCTTGTTTGCCGGCTTCAAGCCGGATGCGGTGATGCATCTGGCGGCGGAAAGCCATGTCGATCGCTCGATCGTCAGTTCAGGGGATTTTATCGAAACCAATATTGTCGGCACGTTTACCGTGCTGGAGGCGGCCCGCGCCTGGTGGACGCGATTGCCGG
>JAQGJO010000154.1 GCA_028290595.1 Hyphomicrobiales bacterium
GGGCATGACGGAAAGGTGACAACGTGTTGCCCAACGTCTTTCCACCCGCGAACAATCAACTTGAGCACGGTTGCCAGACGCTGGAAAGTACGCGATCATTTCCTGCCCACTGCATGATGGGTAGCGCGGGACGTTTAGCGGGGGGAAACCAGATGATTTTGCCTACAACCGTCGTTGGGTCCTATCCGCAGCCTGACTGGCTGATCGACCGCGCCAAACTCGGCATGCGGGCGCCGCCGCGGGTGCGTGCGCAGGAACTCTGGCAGATCGATCCGCAATGGCTCGAACAGGCGCAGGATGACGCGACCCTGCTCGCCATTCGTGATCAGGAACTGGCCGGCGTCGACATCATTACCGATGGCGAAATGCGGCGTGAGAGCTATTCCAACAGATTCGCCACGGCGCTCGAAGGCATCGACATCGAAAACCCAGCCGTCGTGCCGAGCCGCAGCGGCAAGCCCGATCTGGTGCCGCGCATCATCGGCAAACTGCGCCGCAAGCATGCGGTCGAGCTGCGCGATCTGCAATTCCTGCGCAAGAACACCAATCACAAGATCAAGATCACCGTGCCCGGTCCGTTCACCATGTCAGCGCAGGCGAAGGATTTTTTCTATAACGACGAAGCCGCCGTGGCGATGGATTATGCCGCCGCCGTCAATGAAGAGATCAAGGACCTGTTCGCGGCCGGCGCCGATATCGTGCAGATCGACGAGCCCTATATGCAGGCGCGGCCGGACCAGGCGCGCGCCTATGGCGTCGATGCGATCAACCGCGCCGTCGAAGGCGTGACCGGCACGACAGCGGTGCATCTGTGCTTCGGCTATGCGGCGCTGGTGAAGAACAAGCCGGCCGGCTATTCGTTCCTGCCGGAGCTGGCGCGCTGCAACGTCAATCAGATTTCCATCGAGACGGCGCAGCCGGCGCTGGATTTCGCCGTGCTGGAGCAACTGCCGGGAAAGACCATCGTCATCGGCGTCATCGACCTCAATGACGCGAGCGTGGAAACGCCGGAGATCATCGCCGAGCGCATCAAGCGGGTGTTCAAGCATGTTCCACCCGAGCGCATAGTCGTGGCGCCCGATTGCGGTATGAAATACATCCCGCGCGACATCGCCTTCCGCAAGCTGCAGGCCATGGTCGAAGGTACGCGGCGGGTTCGTCAGCAATTGGCGTGAGCATTCTCTTCAAGAGTATCCGCAAATGACCGATGCGCCGCTGCCGCTCTCCAAATATAAAGTTCTCGACCTGACGCGGGCCCGCGCCGGCCCGACGGCGGCGCGACAGCTCGCCGATTGGGGCGCCGATGTCATCAAGATCGAAATGCTCGGTGGCGACGGCGGCGGCTTCGACGGCCATCGCGATTCAGCCGACTTCCAGAACCTGCATCGCAACAAGCGCAGCCTGACGCTCGACCTGAAAAGCGAGGAAGGCCGCGAGATCTTCAACAAGCTTGCAACGACGAGCGATGTCATCCTCGAAAACTTCCGGCCGGATGTGAAACATCGGCTCGGCATCGATTACGAGGCGATCCGCGCCCTCAATCCGCGCATAGTCTACGGCAGCATTTCCGGTTTCGGCCAGGATGGCCCTTATGCGAAGCGGCCCGGCGTCGACCAGATCGCGCAAGGCATGAGTGGGCTGATGTCGGTGACGGGCCTGCCGGGCCAAGGACCCATACGCGCGGGAGCAGCCGTCGGCGACGTTTCGGCCGGGCTCTATCTGTCGATCGGCATTCTACTTGCTCTGCTTGAACGCGAGAACTCCGGCGAAGGCCAATGGGTGCAGACAACGCTCGTCGAAGCCTTGATCGCGGTGATGGATTTCCAGGCGGCGCTGTGGCTGTTCGAGGGCAAGGTTCCGGGCCAGGCCGGCAACAACCATCCTTATTTTATTCCGACGGGAACGTTTCCGACCAGCGACGGCTATATCAACATCGGTTCGGGCACGCAAAAGTCGTGGGCGCGCCTGTGCATCGGTATCGGCGCCGATCATCTGGTGGAACGCGAAGAGTATCAGAATTCGGAAAAGCGGTTGCAGAACCGCGATGCGTTGAACGAAGAGATCACTGCCATCCTGCGCACCAAGACCAGCGCCGAATGGGTGAGCGCGCTGAATGCGGGCGGCGTGCCATGCGGACCGATCTATAGCGTCGATCAGACATTCGCCGATCCGCAGGTCAAACATCTCGGAATTGCGACAGCCATCGATCATCCAAGACTAGGCAAACGCGAGATCGTCGGGCAGCCGATCCGCATGTCGCGCACGCAATGGCGCATCGACCGCGTGACGCCCGATGCCGGCGAACATTCTGCTGAAATTCTGCGCGATCTCGGATATACGGACGATACCATCGTATCGTTGCGTATGAGAAAAGTTATCTAACGCGCGAATTTCTGCAGGAGTTAGAGACTGATGACAGATCTTACCGAAAAAATGATCGGCAAGAAGGACGGATCAATCGGTTGGCTGATCTTCAATAATCCGACGCAGCATAACGCCCTTTCCCATGAAATGCGCCTCGCCACGCTTGATATTCTCGACGGATTCGAACGCGATGATGACATTCGCGTGATCGTCCTGCGTGGGGCAGGCGAGAAGTCGTTCATCTCCGGCGCGGATATTTCGCAATTCGACGGGTATGCGACCGATGCCGACAGACAACGCGATATGTCGACGGTTTCGGCGCGGCTGGCCGAACGTTATGAACATCTGCGCAAGCCGACGATCGCGATGATCCAGGGTTTTTGTCTCGGCGCCGGCGTCGGCACCGCATTGTCCGTCGATCTGCGCATCTGCTCGGAGAAAGCCCAGTTCGGCATTCCGGCCGCACGGCTCGGCGTTGCCTATCCTTTGCGCAGCGTGCGCCGTCTTGTCGAGGTCATCGGCTCCGGCAATGCGACCGAGATGCTCTACACCGCCAAGCGCTATTCCGCGGCGGAAGCGCTGAACATCGGGCTCGTCAACAAGGTCGTCCCCCACGACGAGTTGGAATCAAGCGTGCGCGAATTGGCAGCTACCATCGCCGACAATGCGCCGCTGACGATCTACGCCTCCAAAGTGGCGATCCGCGAAGCGATGAAATCGGATGCCGACCGCAACAACGGCCTGCTCGATTCGGTGATTGCCGCGTGTTTCTCCAGCGAGGATCATGCGGAAGGCCGTAAGGCTTTCGCAGAAAAGCGCAAGCCGGTGTTCAAGGGGAAGTAATCGGACTGACCCTTCTCTCGTGAAACGGGAGAAGGGTTAGCGCGCCTCCATTAGCAACGCACTGCCAAGGCCCCCGGCCGCCGCGATCGTCGCAAGGCCGAAGCCACCGCGCTCTTTTGACAACTCATGAAACAGGCGCACGGCGAGAATGGCGCCTGATGCGCCGATGGGGTGGCCGCGCGACAGCGCGCCGCCGCCGCGATTGACGCAGGCTGGATCGAGCCCGAGCGCCGCGATGCTGGCCATGGCCTGGGCTGCAAACGCTTCCATGATTTCGGCGACGGAAATTTGCGACGCGTCGATGCCCTGGCGCGCCAGCAAGGCCTGCGCCGCAGCGGTGGTCAGCAAGCCTGGCCGCACCGGATCGCCGCCGACGCGGATACTGCCGGCAATTCGGATCGGTTGCAGCGTCGATTTCAGCGCCGCGAGTTTTTTGTCGGAGACGACGAGAACGACAGCCGCCGCATCGGCTTCGACCGCGACCGTTGCCGCTGTCGCGGCGTAGACGCCCTGCCCGGAAATGGCCGGCAGGCGGGCGCAGGCGGCTTTGCTCAGACGTCTTGCGAACGCATCCGCGCTGACGTCTTCCAACGGTACGATTTCGCTGCGCAGATTATTCTGCGCCTGCATCGCCTTGTGATGGCCTTCGATGGCGAAAGTCTCCTGCGCCTCACGGGTGATGCCGAGTTCTTGCGCCAGAAAAACCGCCGCTTCGATCATGTCGGGATCGCGATCGGACCAGGGCGTGAACGGAGGGCGCTGGTATTCTTTCGCTGCCTCGCCCGGCTGCAGTGGCCGGGTGAAGCGCAGCGGCGAGCGGCTGTAGCTTTCAACGCCGCCGGCCAGCACGGTATCGCAGGCACCGCTAGCGATGCGATCGGCCGCGGCGGCGATGGCATCGAGCCCGGAACAGCATTGCGTGTCGAGTGTGATGGCGGGCGTCGTTTCAGGAATGCCGGCAGCGAGCGCCGCCAGCCGCGCCGGGTTGCCGCCACCGTAGAGCGCATTGCCGAGGATGATCTCGTCGACCTCGCTACCTACAATCCCGCTGTCGCGCAGGATTATCCGCAACACCGGCGCCGCCAGCGCTTCGACGCCGAGCCGGCGGAACGCGCCGTGGCGCGGCACGACCGGCGTCCGCCGTGCGGCGATGATCCAGGCGCCGCTCACGCGATCCGCTCCACTGAAGACGCGTTCATCAAAGCCGCCATGGCGGAGAAATCGGTTTTGCCGGAGCCCGTGGTCCGCCACTCCTCCGCTTTCAGATAGATGCGCGGGATGTTGGGAAGCGGCAGCAGCCTGCGACAGTGCGCGATGATCTCCGACTGCGTCAAGGAGGCATCCGGCGCGAATTGCAGCAGCGCCACCAGACGCTCGCCGCGATCCTCATCGGGCGCGGCAAACACGGCGGCGGCAGCGATGGCGGGATGCGCCTGCAGCACGGTTTCGATTTCTTCCGGATAGATGTTCTTGCCGGATGACAGGATCATGCGATTGGCGCGACCGGAGAGATGCAGGAAACCTTGCGCATCAAGGGAACCGACATCGCCAACCGAGATAGCATCGCCGAAGCGCAGCAAATGCGAGCCGACGCCGGTGGCATAGTCCATGAACACCAGCGGGCTTTCGACGAACACCTGGCCGGTTTCGCCCGCAGGCAAAACGTTACCAGTGTCGTCGCGGATGCTGACGTTGACCGAGGCGAACGGCCGCCCAACGGACGTTCGCGGCGCGCCATCCCCATCTTTGCGCACAGCGATGAAACTCAATTCGGAGGCTCCATAGAATTCGGCAATTCGCGCCTGCGGGAACGCCGACTTCATCCGCTCTGCTTCATCGGCATTCAATTTGGCGCCCGAGGACAGCAGCCAGCGCGGCGAGGGCAGAGGCGTTGTACCGGCGTCCTGCATCGCCGTCGCCATCAGGCGAAAGTGCGTCGGCACGCCATAGATGAC
>JAQGJO010000188.1 GCA_028290595.1 Hyphomicrobiales bacterium
GCGGCGATCATCGATTTCTACAAGGAACACCGGCTCAAGTTCATCGCCGAATCCTGAGTCATATCAAGCGCAAGAATCCATATGAACGATCGCTCTTCCGCTCCCGCTCTGTGGCTTGCGCCGCGGCCGCTTGTGCTGGCCTCTGGCAGCGCCTCGCGGCGCAAGATTCTCGGCGAAGCCAATATTCCTTTCGACGTTCATCCCTCGCAGGTCGATGAGCGCGCGATCGAAGCGCAGGCTGCACAAATCCCACCGCCGCAGCTTGCTTTACAACTGGCGCGGGCCAAGGCGCTCGATGTCGCCAAGGCGCACAGCGGCCGCCTGGTGCTTGGCGCCGACCAGCTTTTGTCCGACGACGACGGCATCGTTCACAAGGCCGGCGATCGCGAAGAGGCCGCTGTGACTTTGCAGCGGCTTTCCGGCCGCAGCCATGTTCTCAACGGTGCGATCTGTCTGGTGCGCGACGGTATTGTTGTGTTTGAAACCGTCACGATGGCGCGCATGACCGTGCGCGCGCTGTCGGAGGCTTTCATCGCCGATTATCTTAGCCTCTGCGGCGATGAGATTCTGGGCTCGGTCGGCTGCTATCATATCGAGGCGATTGGCGTTCATCTCTTCTCTGCGATAGAGGGAGATCAATGGACCATTCGCGGCCTGCCGATTCTGCCTTTGCTGGAATTTCTGCGCGATGAAAATTATCTCCGCGTTTAGGCGAAAATCATGCTGATCGTCGGCCTCACCGGCTCGATCGGCATGGGCAAATCGGCGACAGCTACGATCTTTCGCGAGCTCGGCGTTCCCGTGCATGATTCCGACAGCGCCGTGCATGAACTCTATCGCGGCGAGGCGGCGCCGCTGATCGAGCAGGCGTTTCCCGGCGTCACCACCGACGGCGTCGTCGACCGGCAAAAGCTCGGCGCCCGTGTAATCGGCGACGCGGAAGCCATGCGGCGTCTCGAGACCATCGTGCATCCGCTTGTCGGCGCCCATCGCGAAGCGTTCCTCGCACGCAGCCGCGCGGCGGGCGCGCCTCTGGTTGTGCTTGATATTCCGCTGCTGTTTGAAATCGGCGGCGAAAAGGATGTCGACGTGATCGTCGTGGTCACTGCCGACGAGAAGAAACAGCGCGCCCGCGTCATGAGCCGACCCGGCATGACGGCGGAAAAATTCAGTGCAATTCTCGCCAAACAAACGCCCGATGCGGTCAAGCGGCGCAAAGCTCATTATACTATCGACACCGGCCATGGATTCGTAAAAGCCAAAGCGCAGGTGAAGGACTTTCTGGCTTCGCTTGCCGGCCGGTAGGCAATGGTTCGGAAAATTGAGTCATGCCAGCACGATTGGATGAGCGTCGCTCGAAGGACTTTAGATGTCGCTGCGTGAAATCGTTCTCGATACGGAAACCACCGGCCTCGATCCGGGCACCGGCGACCGGCTCGTCGAAATCGGCTGTGTCGAACTGCTCAATCTGATTCCCAGCGGCCAGACGTTTCACGCCTACCTCGATCCCGATCGCGACATGCCCGACGAGGCGTTTCGCGTGCATGGACTGTCGCGCGAGTTCCTGACCGGTAAACCGCACTTCAACGATGTCGTCGACGATTTTCTGGCCTTCATTGGTGAAGACCGGCTGGTGATTCACAACGCCGAATTCGACATCAAATTCCTCAATGCCGAACTGTCGCGCATTGCCCGGCCGCATTTGATGATGGACCGGGTCGTCAACACGCTGTCGATCGCGCGACGCAAACATCCCGGCGCATCGAATTCTCTCGATGCGCTGTGCGCGCGCTATCGCATCGACAATTCACGCCGCACCAAACACGGCGCCTTGCTCGATTCGGAAATTCTCGCCGAGGTCTATGCCGAACTGCTCGGCGGCCGCCAGTCGAACCTCGTGCTCAGCGAGACACGCTCGATCATCGAGGAACAGGCGGCTCAGCCGCTGCTGAAAATCCGCGAGACCGTGCTGGCTGTCACTGTCGAAGAAATTGAGCTCACCGCGCATGCGGCGTTCATCGACAGCATTGGTGAAAAGGCGATATGGCGCCAATTCACCAAAGTTGAGGACGATAAATCCGTACGCGGCGTCGGCTGAGCGCTTAAGCGGTCGCCTGCGGGTTCGCCTGCAACTGCTCCATGCGCTGGCGATACAGCGCGACGAAGTCGATCGGGTCGAGCAGCAGCGGCGGGAAGCCGCCATTGCGCACCGCTTCGGCGATGATCTGGCGCGCGAACGGGAACAGCAGGCGCGGGCATTCGATCCACACCACCGGATGGATTTCGGCCTGCGGAATGTTCTGCAGCTTGAAGACGCCGCCGTAGTTCAGTTCGAATTTGAACAGCGTGTTGGCGCCTTCGCCGGCGGACCCTTCGAGCATCAGGTTGACGTCGTAATCGGTCTCGGAAAGCTGGTTGGCGTTGACGTTCACCTGGATCGAAATGTTCGGTGCTTCCGACTGCGGCGCCAGCGATTGCGGCGCGTTCGGGTTTTCGAACGACAGGTCCTTGGTATACTGGATCAGCACATTGAGCTGCGGCAGGGCGCCGGTGTCTGCCCCATTACCCGCGCCGTTCGTCCCATTCTCAGCCATCGAACTGTCCTTAAATTCCTGCCACCGGCCGCCTGCGTGCCGCCGCTCGTCTCTTGGGGCCGCCGCCTACCATGATTGCGTCCGGCACACAAACCACTGACGGAATTTATTGAGACGACCATTCGTCCGGGCGCAAATCCATGGTTTTATCAGCCGGCCTGCCCCCAGTCGGCGGGGCCCGATCCCCGTGCACCGGCATCAGCCAGGCGCGCCAGCCGATCAGGGCACTGATCAATCCCACCAGATCGGTGACGAAGCCGGGCAAAATCATCAGGATTGCGCCGGCTGTGGCAAATCCGCCCGCATAGAGCCCGTCGAACCGGAAACTGGTCGCCGACGCCGCGGATTCGCTCATTGCCTGCAGCAGGCCTTGCCCGAGCCGCTTCAGGACAAAGACCCCCGCGACAATTGAGCCGATTCCGATGGAAAAAGCCGCCAGCCATCCTAAATTGGAGATGACCAGCCCATAGGCCGCGATTTCGACCAGAACCAGGACTATAAAGAACAGGCTTCCTAAAAAGCGGGGCTGCATCATCCGGCGTGCTCTCGAACTCCAAACATTCGGGCACATTACTACCCGACCCGGAGATCATTTTGAAATTTGCGATCAATTTGTATTTTGAGCGTATATTTTGGGGTTGCGTAACCCCGACCCCGGCAAGATAACGGGCACCAACGGCAAAGATACGGCAAGTTAGGACACGGCAAGCATTTAGAGCGGAACGCGAAATAGTAGGTAAGGATTTTTCGCGACAATTCCGCTGTAGACGATGAAAACGACCTAAAGCGATATGCAGGAGCGACATGCAGGAGCCATTTGACGTCACAACGATCATATTTGCGTTGCTGGCGGTCTTTGTCGTCTGGAAACTGCGTTCCATCCTCGGGACGCGGAACGGACCTGATAAACCCCGCGCGGAACGTCTCAGTGTACCGGGCACGGCCCCGGGCCGAGCGCCCACGGGCGATAATGTCGTCGTGCGCCTGCCGGGCGCCGCCAATGACGCCGGTGCGGCGTCGACGCCGACCGCCGATGCCGATGGCCGCTGGGATGCCTATACCGACCGCGGCTCGCAGGTCTGGGAAGGCCTCGACCAGCTCGTCTCCATGGATCGCACCTTCGACCCCAAGACGTTTATCGGCGGCGCTAAATCCGCCTATGAGATGATCATCACCGCCTACGCGGCCGGTGATCGCCAGGCGCTCAAGGGCCTGCTCGCCAAGGATGTCTACGACAGTTTCACCCAGGCCATTACCGATCGCGAAAGCCGCGGCGAGAAGGTCGAGACCACGTTCGTGTCCATCGACAAGGCGCAGATCGTCGACATCAACACCCGCACCAAGGTCGTGCAGGTTTCGATGCGCTTCGTCAGCAAGCTGATCACCGCGACGCGCGACAGTGGCGGCAAGGTCATCGACGGCAATCCCGAACAGGTGGTCGATCTCGTCGATGTCTGGACGTTTGAACGCGACGTCACCACGCGCGATCCGAACTGGCGTCTGGTCGGCGTCGCCGATAACCAGCATTCAACCGGCGGGCATTGAACCAGCGACTCAGATATCCTCCTGTCCGAACTGTGGTAGATAAACTCGTCTGCCTTTGTCTGATGGCGGGTCTGATGTCTGGGTCGATCTCTGAAACAAGTCTCGCTGACGATCTGAACAGCAAGGCTGTTCTGCAGGAAGTCGCCTTCGACGATCTGCACGGCTTTGCCGATGACGATCATCTTGCCGCCTGGAACGCCTTTCAGAAATCCTGCCGCTACAGCCTTGCCGGCCTTGCCGCCGTGCGCATCGGCGCGGCGCCAAGCCCGGCGTTTCTGCAGCTCTGCGCCGATGTCGAGAAGCTTCCGGCGCCGGTCACCGCCGCCGAAGCACGGCACTGCTTCCAGACGTTTTTCAAACCTTATCGCATTGCGCCTGTGCCCGGCGCTAATCCTTATGACGATGGTTTCCTCACCGGCTATTACGAGCCGGAAGTCGCAGGCTCGCTGCAGCAGACGCAAGAATTCTCCGAACCGATCCTGTCGCTGCCTGATGACATTGCCTATGCCTCTTCCAATGCGGCCGATGCCGCGCCCATCCTGCCGACGCGCAGCGAGATCGATGGCGGCGCCTTGAAAGGCCGCGCCAATCCCGTTGTCTTTGTGCGCGATGGCATCGAGGCCTTCATGATTCAGGTGCAGGGATCGGCGCGGATCAGATTGTCCGACGGCACTTTGGTGCGGCTGGGCTATGCCGGCCGCAACGGCCATCCCTATACGTCGATCGGCAAGGCGCTGGTCGACGAGGGTCAGATTCCCATGAGCGAAATGTCGCTCAACCGGCTGAAGGCCTGGGTCAGGGACAACGGCCAGGGTGCCAATGGCGCCGGGCGCAAGCTGATGCAGCGCAATCGCTCTTATGTTTTCTTCAAGCGCTCCGATGCGCTGGCTCCCGATCAGGGACCGATCGGTGGCGAGGGCGTCGAGCTGACGCCGCTGCGCTCGATCGCGGTCGATCGCAGATTATGGGCCTATGGATTGCCGTTCTGGATCGATGCCGAATTGCCCGGCGCCGAGACTGCAACCACGCCATTGCGCCGGCTGATGATCGCGCAGGACACCGGCACGGCCATCGTCGGCGCCGCGCGCGCCGATATTTTTTACGGCACCGGCGAACAAGCCGGCATTGCCGCGGGCAATATCAGGCACAGGGGCACGTTCTACGTTCTTCTGCCGCGCACGGTGCGCCCGTGAAGAGCAAGAAGCCGACCTCTTCCAAATTGATTACTTCGAAGCCAACGCCTGCGAAGGCAAATTCAAAACAATCTCCACCTAGGCACAAGCGTCTGCTGGCGCGTCACGAGATTGAATTGTGGAACCTGGTCACTCGTCATGTGAAACCGTTTCGCGAAACAAAGCCGATTGAACCACTGCCTGCGGAAGAGCTGAGGAAGGCCGCCGCGCCGCCACCGCCAGGCAAAATGGAGAAACAACCGAAAGCGAAGCAGCTTGCCAAGACGAACAACAAGACGAGCCAACCCGCTCCGGTCCCGCCACCCCCGCCTCTGGCGCCACTCGAACGGCGGATGCGCCAGCGCATCACCCGCGGCAATCTGCCGATCGACGCAACGCTCGATCTGCACGGCATGCATCAGGCCGTCGCCCATGCGGAACTGATTTCGTTCCTGCATCGCGCCCAGGCGGCCGGCGCCAGGGTCGTGCTGGTCGTCACCGGCAAGGGTCTGACCAAGCAAGTATCAGACGCTGATCAATGGCGGGAGCCCGGCGTGCTGCGGCGAAATACGCCGCACTGGCTGCGCTCGCCGCAATTGCGTTCCGTCGTCGTCGGTTTCGAGGAAGCCTCGGTCCGTCACGGCGGCGCCGGTGCGCTCTATGTGCGGCTGCGGCGTAATGAGCGACTTGCATGACTCCGTTCGGACAAAAACTCCGCGATATGCGCGAGGAGCGCGGCGTCACCTTGAAGGCCATGGCCCACGCCATCGGCGTGTCGCCGGCCTATCTGTCGGCGCTGGAGCATGGCAATCGCGGCACGCCGACCTGGTATCTGATGCTGCGCATCATCGGCTTTTTCAATGTCATCTGGGATGAATCCGAAGAGCTGGAACGGCTTGCGGGGCTGTCCGATCCGAAAGTCACGCTTTCGACGGCTGGGATGAATCCCAAGGCCACCGAATTCGCCAACCGGCTGGCGAAGGAAATGAAAAACCTCGATGCCGAGGATTTTGCGCAATTTCTGGAATTGCTGCGCCAGCGCCTGAAGGCCAAATCGCAGCGATAACTTGACGTCCCGCAGCGCCAATGCGACACGACCGGGCCCTTTCCGCGAATTCGAATTAGGATGACCGATCGATGTCAACGCCCAAATACGATGTGCTCGGCCTTGGTAATGCAATTGTCGATATCATCAGCCTCACCGAAGACGACTTTCTCGCCAAAGAAGGCTTGCAGAAGGGCGGCATGATGCTGATCGACGAAGCCCGCGCCGACAAGCTCTACGGGGCCATGGCTTCGACCACGATCATCTCCGGCGGCTCGGCTGCCAATACCATCGTCGGCGCCGCCTCGTTCGGCGCCAAGACGGCCTTCATCGGCAAGGTGAAGTCGGACGACAGCGGCAAGGCCTTCGCCCATGACATCCGCGCTATGAAGGTGCATTTCGAAACAGCGCCGGCCAAGGACGGCCCGGCGACGGCGCGCTGCCTCGTGCTCGTCACGCCCGACGGCGAGCGCACCATGAACACCTATCTCGGCGCCTGCCAGAATCTCGGCCCCGACGATGTCGATGCCGAACTCGTGCGCGCCTCCGCCATCACCTATCTCGAAGGCTATCTCTGGGATCCGCCGGCTGCGAAGGAAGCTTTCGTCAAGGCCTCGCAGATCGCCCATGCCGCCGGCCGCCGGGTCGCGCTGACTCTGTCCGATCCGTTCTGCGTCGGTCGCTATCGCGCCGAATTCCTCGACCTCATCCGCAACAAGACCGTCGATATCGTGTTCGCCAACCAGCACGAGTTGAAGTCGCTGTATGAGAGCTCCGACCTCGACACCGCGATCGCAGCTCTGCGCAACGAGGATATTCTGGGAGCCGTCACCGTGTCGGAGAAGGGCTCCATCGTCGTCACCCGCGAACAGACGCAAGCCGTGCCGGCGTTCCCGATCGAGAAGCTCGTCGACACCACAGGCGCCGGCGATCTCTACGCCGCGGGCTTTTTGGCCGGCCTGTCGCAAGGCAAGGACCTGCAGACCTGCGCCCGTCTCGGCGCGCTTGCGGCTTCCGAAGTCATTCAGCACGTCGGCGCGCGCC
>JAQGJO010000193.1 GCA_028290595.1 Hyphomicrobiales bacterium
AGGGAGATGAAGTAATGGATCTGGCGAAATTCCATGTGGATCTCATCGTCCCGCGGGACACTGTGGTAAGCCTTGCATCTTATCCTATGCGGCCTGTCTCGTCTGGAGCTTCCTCACCCGCCATGAAAGTGCCGGGAAACGCAGCACCGGAATTAGGTCGAAGTTAAAAAAATAGAAACATAGGTTTGATCTGGAGTAAGATCAACCGGTCCCTGCTTTTCGCGGCACACGCATTCGGATTGTCTTCAGTTGGGAGGCACTATGCTTGGTTCCGGAATTCTCGACACGGTCATCGGACTGATCTTTGTGTTTCTCCTCGTGAGCATGCTGGTCACGATCAGCAACGAACTGATCGCCGCGGTGTTCCGCTCGCGCGCGAAGTGGCTGCGCTTCGGCATCGAGCGGCTGCTGGGAACCGGCTGGGCGAAGGATGTGTACGCGCATCCCTTGATTGAGGGAACCACAAAGTCAGAGGGCGGTCGAGGCCCCTCGTATATCCCTTCGCGTTCGTTCGCCAATGTGCTGATGGCCTTGCTGCACGACAGCACCGGCGTGCAGGACATCAAGCGCAAGCTTCAGTCCGCGCTCGATACCGCCTCCACCGCCAGCAACCCGACGGTCGACACGCTCAAGGCGCAGGTAGCCACCGTGGCCGGCTCATTGCGCTCGTCGGAAAAGCAATCGGATCTCGCGATGTTGGGGGCAGCAATCAAGAACGACCTGGCCGCATTGGGCGAAGCGCGGACGACGCCATACACAGTCGCTGACGCTCAGAAAGACATACAACGGTTCATCGACGGCATGCCGGCCCGGTATGTGCGCCAGATGATCGAAGGACTCCCGGACGTTCGTATGCGCAAGACTTTGCTTGCGTTGTATGACGACGCCCAGAACGATGTCGAGAAGTTCAAGGAGAACGTCGAGACCTGGTTCAATAATGCAATGGACCGTGTCAACGGCTGGTACAAGCGGCGCTCCCAATGGGTGGTCGCCGTGCTGGCCGTGCTCGCTGCCGTGAGCATGAATGTAGACGCCGTCCTCATCGTCAGGCATCTGCAGAGCTATCCAGGGGCGCGGGAAGCCCTGGTCGCGCAGGCAACAGCATTTGCCGACCATCCACCGGCGTCCGCGAGCTCCACGGCGGCTGCGCCGAAGGCGGACCCCGGCACGCCCAGCGTCACCAGCGGCGACAGTTATACGGGCGTGCTGAGGTTTAAGGAAGCCGCCGCCACCAACGGCTCCGTGACGCTGACCAGCGATACTCCCGGGGTCATATTGAAAACCAAAACGATCGGTGTGACGCCCGCTGATCGACAAGTCCCGTTCACCGTCGATACGGATTTCTCCGAGAAGCCTGTGAAGGCGACGATCAGCGCTGAAGGAGCTGCCAAAGGCTCGGCGCAACTCGACATCCAGCCCAGCTTGCCCGCGCAATTCACGGCGGTCCAGGCCAGGCTGACGGACCTCGGCTTACCCATTGGATGGGTACCGGTCGCGTCTCCATCGCAAGCCCAGATCAAAAACGGGCAGGTGATCCCGCACGGCTGTTCTGCAATCCTCGACAGGCTGTCCCAGCACGCACTTGGATGGCTCATCACGGCACTTGCCGCAACGCTGGGGGCGCCGTTCTGGTTCGACACGCTCAATCGCGTCATTTCGATTCGATCGGCAGGCAAGGCGCCGGAGGAGGAGCCAAAGCCGCCCAAGAAAGTTCCGGTTCCGCTGGAGCCGGGCCAGTCGCCGAAGGAAGCCGACAGGGCCGGTCGCTGAGGCGGGCGCCGCGCCGCCACGCATTCGACGCAGCCTGCAGCAATGCAAGTTAACCGCGCTTAACGATTCCGCAACGCCTGCTTAATCCAGCTGTCCGCATAGTACCCGTGACGCATGCGAGGAGTGTATCGTTCCTCTTTCCCGGGTAATCAACTTTACGGATAGCGAAATGACCGACAACGAAACCGCCTCTGGTCGACGTGCATTTCTCACCGCTGTCGCGCGCGCGGGTCAAGCGTTGGGCGCCATGACGGTTGTTCGACGAAGCGCACATCTTCTCGTCCCCGGCGCCGCCTTGCTGGGTGCCCGCCGCGCCCGTGCGGAAACGGGCGACGTATTAGTTCAGCCATCCGAGATCCGCAGCAAAAACGGGGTCCTCGAGGCGACGCTGACCGCCGCGCCGGGCGCTGTGCAGCTGGGCGACTATTCCTTCCCCGGTATCCTCTATAACGGCTCCTACCTGCCGCCAGTGCTGAGGGCGCGCACCGGCGACGTCATGCGGATCGGCTTCCGGAACCGCTTGCCGGACGATCCCAGCAACCTGCATTTCCACGGCATGGCCGTCTCGCCCAAAGGCAGCAGCGACAATGTATTCGTCCACGTCGGGCCGGGCGAAAATTTCAACTATGAGGTAAGGATACCGGCGCGCGACCGCCAGGGTCCGGGCTTGTTCTGGTATCACCCGCATGCCCACGGGGTCGTAGCCAAGCAGATGCTGGGCGGCCTGTCGGGTGGGCTGGTCGTGGACGGCTTCGAGCAACTGTTCCCGATTGTGCAAGGCATGCCCGAACGGTTCTTTTTCATAAAGCATGTCGAGCGTGCGGAGCGCGACATCGTCTCCGTGAACGGGCAGCTCAATCCAGTCGTCCCGATCCGGCCTGGAGAAATGCAGTTCTGGCGGATCGCCAACATCGGCGCCACGATGTTCCTGAAGTTCCGCGTCGAGGGGATGCCGCTCTACGTGCTGGCAACCGACGGCCACGCGCTGTCCCGCCCGCGCAAGTTCACCGAGTTCTTCGTCGGGCCGGGGCAGCGCATCGACGCGATCGCCATCGGGCCGCCTGCCGGCGAACACGCGATGCATACCATTGCATTCCGCGACTCGGCCTGGGGAACGCCCGACCCGGCTCAAACCATGGCGACGATCGTGTCAGCGGGGCCGGCGGCGGTCGACCTGGGTGCACAAACGCAGGTGCTGCGTCAACGAGTCAGGGGCGCGCGGTGGTTTGACGACGTACGCTCCGCCCCGATTTCCCGCCGCCGCACTATCGAGTATTCGCGAACGCCGGATCGGAAGGTATTCATGATCGACGGGCGCACAATGGATGAAAACCGCGTCGACCAGACGGTGAAGCTGGGCGACACCGAAGAGTGGACCATCGTGAACACCGATCAGCAGTTTCACAGTTTTCATATTCACCAGACCCCGTTCCTCGTGACCGAAGTCAACGGCGTGCCACTGCACGAGGACAGCTTGCGCGACACGTTCTCGGTGCCCCCGGCGACGGCTCGAGCGCCGAGCACGCTAAAGGTGATTATTCCCTTTACCGACCCGGTCATCGTGGGCCGCTTCGTCTATCACTGCCACGCGGTGGACCACGAAGACAAGGGGATGATGGCGATTGTCGAGGTCGTCGCCTGAGCCGACGCCGCACCGTCGCTTCGCATCCTCAGGCTGGAATGTTTTCCGCCGTCCTGGCGAATCTGCATCGGCAGAAAAGGCAGCGCGCGCGCATCGAGGTTTGCCAGGCGGGTCGCCGCGGCGGTCCCGGGAGCCATCCTTAATGATTCGTTATTAAATTATTGACAAGAATAGACCTCGGTAGCATGATCGTTATGCAACTTTCCAGCCAGTTTGCCGGCGATTATGGGATTGGCTCCCGGGCGCAGCAGGCGCCGTGAAGGGGAACTGACGAAGCGAGGCGCTTGAATGGCTATCACACGGTATGCGGTTCTCGTCTTTTGCACGGCCGCGGCCTTGGGCCTCAATGGCTGTGCCTTGTACAGCGAGACCCGCGACAAGCAAGCGCAGGCAGCAAAACAGGCGTGGCAGCAGGTGAGCCTGGCCGGCCAGATCGCTGTGCCCAGGAAGAACTTATCGGTCTTGCTGGAACAGCAGTTGCAACTTGAGGACGCTCTGCAAGGTGCGCGGCGTCTTGCCCTGGCGCGCAGCATGGCCACCGGAACGGTACAGGAAACGCTGATCAAGCCCGTCGATAATGGGCTGATACAGTTAGTCTATTCGCCGGATGCTGCGGATGAAGCGGCACGGAAATGCCCAGCCCAGCAGCGCGACGCGTGCGACACCCGGCTCGCGGAGGAATCGGTCCGGAAAGTAGCAACGTGGCGAACCGCGCGTGCATTGAAAGCCACGGCGAACGACGCGTTGAAGGAACCCGCGACGGAACTGCGTCGGTTCGGGCTGGAAGCCCCCGATTGCGATACGCTGAAAAAGCCAGAGTCCGCCAAGATGGTTGACGACTGGACGACG
>JAQGJO010000200.1 GCA_028290595.1 Hyphomicrobiales bacterium
GGCCCGGCTGGTGACGCTCAACGATCTTTATTCGTTCGATCCCAACGCCGTCGTCGACGTCGACGATTTTGCCGACATCATGGGCCGCCATTTCCGGCAGCCGGAAGAGGGTCTGGGGTTCGACAACAGTCCGTCGGCGCATATGTGGCGCAGCCTGATCTGGCCGAACAACTTTCTCTGAGAAGACGCTGGTCGAATCATTTTTGTTCCTGTATTGTTCTCATCATAGAGAGCATGGAGAACGCAGTGACCCGCCCAGAACCCGTTTGCGCCGTTGAGCCGCGTTTCGCGCAGCGACTTTCCCCGGCCCGCAGCTTTCAGGACGCATCGGCGTCGATCGAGGCCGCCCTGGCGCAATTGCAGCGGGCGGAGGACTCGCTGGAACGCCAGCTCGCCGATCTGCGCAGTTATATGCGTCAGGACACCGCTTCCCGCGCCCATTCCTGAGCGCGGCGCCCGATGGCCAAACCGTTAAGCAATTTCACCTGCCAGAACTGCGGCGCCACCAGCCAGCGCTGGCAGGGCCGTTGCGAGACCTGTCACGAGTGGAACAGTTTCATCGAGGAAACGCCCTCTTCCGGCATTGCCGCACGAGCCGTGCGCGGCGCCGGCAAGGGCCGCGTCTTCGCGCTTGAGGGGCTCGACGGTGAAAACCGGGAAGCGCCGCGGATTGTCTCCGGCATCGCCGAACTCGACCGGGTGACCGGCGGCGGTTTCGTGCCTGGATCGGTGATCCTGATCGGCGGCGAACCCGGCATCGGCAAATCCACCCTGCTCATCCAGGCCTGTGCGACCCTGGCGAAGAAAAAGCATCGGGTCGTCTATATTTCCGGCGAAGAAGCGGTGGCGCAGGTGCGGCTGCGCGCTTCACGGCTCGGCCTCACCTCAGCGCCGGTTGAACTCGCCGCCGAAACCAGCGTCGAGGATATTCTGGCAACCCTGCGCCAGGGCAAGTGCCCGTCGCTGGTGGTCATCGATTCCATCCAGACCATGTGGACCGATGCGGTGGAAGCCGCGCCCGGCACGGTGACGCAGGTGCGCGGCTCGGCCCAGGCGCTCATCCGCTACGCCAAAACCACCGGCGCCTGTGTGATCCTGGTCGGCCATGTCACCAAGGACGGCCAGATCGCCGGGCCTCGCGTCGTCGAGCATATGGTCGATGCGGTGGTGTCGTTCGAAGGCGAAGGCGGCCACCATTTCCGGCTGCTGCGCGCGGTGAAGAACCGCTTCGGACCCACTGATGAGATTGGCGTTTTCGAAATGACCGGCGCCGGCCTGAGCGAAGTGGCCAATCCGTCGGCGCTGTTTCTGGCCGGCCGCGATTCGTCGGCGCCCGGCGCCGCGGTGTTCGCCGGCATGGAGGGAACGCGGCCGGTGCTGGTCGAAATCCAGGCCCTGGTCGCGCCCACCTCGCTGGGCACACCGCGGCGCGCCGTCGTCGGCTGGGATTCGTCCCGCCTGTCGATGGTGATCGCCGTGCTCGAAGCCCATGGCGGGCTGCGCCTCGGCCAGCACGATATCTATCTCAACGTGGCCGGCGGATTGCGGGTCACGGAACCTGCCGCCGATCTGGCCGCCGCCGCCGCCCTGGTATCGTCGCTGACGGGCGCGCCCCTGCCGGCCAATACGGTCTACTTCGGCGAATTAGGACTGTCCGGCTCGCTGCGGCCGGTCGCCCATGCCGGCCAGCGGATCAAGGAAGCCGCCAAACTCGGGTTCAAATCGGCGGTGGCGCCGGAAGTCCCGCGTGAGAGCGGCCCCCTCACCGTGCGCGCCTGCGGACATATCGCCTCGCTGGTCGCCGACATTGCCGCGGCCGGGGCGAGCCAGAAGGCGGCTGCCAAGCCGCAGGAGCGTTCGGCCATTCCCTTTGCCCGCAGATAGCTTGCTTTTTGGCCACAGGTAGGTCGATTTCACAGATTAGTGTGCCAAATCATTGCGGATATCGTCGCCGACACGGCGATACGGGGTGACGGCTCCCAGCTTCTTCGCTATAAGCTGGCGCGCGGCGGGCATCTTCCTTAACGAGGGAGATTGAGACTCCATTGCCGGCGCACAGGGCTTGCCGGCGGGGTGGGCCACAGTAACGAGACGGTTTTCAATGCCCTCCTATCTCGATCTCGGCATACTCGCGGTTGTTCTGGTCTCGGCATTGCTTGCCATGCTGCGCGGGTTTACCCGCGAGGTCCTTGCCATCGCCTCGTGGGCGGCTGCGGCAGCGGCTGCCTATTATTTTTATCCGCTCGGCCTGCCCTATCTAAAGCCCTATATAAACAAAGATAATATCGCCATCGGCGTGTCTGCTGCAGGCATCTTTTTTGTCACCCTGGTGGTGGTCTCGATCTTCACCGTGAAGATCTCCGATATGATCCTGGATTCGAAAGTCGGCGCGCTCGACCGCTCGCTCGGCTTTGTCTACGGCGCGGCGCGGGGCCTGCTGCTGTGCGTCGTGGCCTTCCTGTTCTTCAACTGGCTGGTGCCGGAAAAGACCCAACCGGAATGGGTCCGGACTGCCAGGGTCAAGCCGCTGTTGCAGGCGACGGGCGACCAGTTGATGGCGATCCTGCCCGATGACCCCGAAAGCGCCTTGCTGAAGCGCCTCAAGCCCCTGAAGGGCGACGAGGAGCCGGCGCCGGAAACCGATGCGCCAGCCGCGCCGGCAGCGCCAGGTGTCCCCGGCCGCCGGACGGACGTTGCCCCCTCGACCGCTCCCAACCCGATTCGGTGATTTCACAGGGAAGTGCGCACCTGCGGCGTCACTGACACTGACAAAGTCGGCTGCAGCGCTTATGTAGAGTTTGTGACGGAGCAGCCGCGAGTCGCTGCAGCAGCATCTTTGTTCAGGTGCATGCTGCTATCCGTGCTGATGGGCACCGCGACTTGTCCAATCCTGCTTCTGGGATGATCCTGCTTCTGGGGACTTGGCCATGACCCTTTCCGCGCATTCCGGACATCTCGACGGGTCGGGCCGCGAGACTGCAGACGCAGAAAATCTGGATTTGGATGGCGACACGCTGCGCGAGGAATGCGGCGTTTTCGGCATATTCGGCCATGAGGATGCCGCGGCAATCACCGCCCTCGGCCTGCACGCTCTGCAGCATCGCGGACAGGAAGCAGCCGGCATCGTCACCTTCGACGGCAAGCGGTTTTCGGCCGAACGCCGCCTCGGCCTCGTCAGCGAACATTTCTCGCAGAAAGCAACGATCGATCGCCTGCCCGGCACCTGCGCCGTCGGCCATGTCCGTTATTCGACGACTGGTGAGACGATCCTGCGCAATGTGCAGCCGCTGTTCGCCGAACTCGCCTCCGGCGGTTTCGCCGTCGGTCACAACGGCAACCTGACCAATGCGCTGTCGCTGCGCCGCGACCTCATTCGCGACGGCGCCATCTATCAATCGACGTCCGACACCGAAGTCGTTCTGCATCTCGTCGCCAAGAGCCGGCGGCCGCGCATTCTGGAGCGCTTCATCGAGGCGCTGCGCCAGATCGAAGGCGCCTAGTCGCTAGTGGCGCTGACCAACAAGAAACTCATCGGCGCGCGCGATCCGCTCGGCATCCGTCCGCTGGTGCTGGGTGAACTCGACGGCCGCTACATTCTGACCTCGGAAACCTGCGCGCTCGACATCATCGGCGCCAAATTCATCCGCGATGTCGAGAACGGCGAGATCGTCGTCATCTCCGAACAGGAGAACGGCAAGACGC
>JAQGJO010000224.1 GCA_028290595.1 Hyphomicrobiales bacterium
GGCCGCTGCCGTTCGCTGTCGCGCCAGGTCGCGATCGGCGCCAGCCTGCCGTGCCGGCCGATCTCCAGCGACCGCGCCGCCAGCCACACGCCGCCGAAAATCGCCAGGCTGAGCGCCAGCGCCGCGGGCCAGCCGAGGCTGTCGACGACCGAGATCGGGGCGAAATGCGGCAGGCTCTCCCACCAAGGCAGATGCGCGAAGCCTGCCATCGAGCCGGCGATGAAGAAGATCAAGGTCAGCAGCATGCGGGTGTTGCCGCCACCGGTGGTGAACAAAGTGCCTGAGCCGCAGCCGCCGCCCAACTGCATGCCGATCCCGAACATGAACGAGCCGAGCAGCAGCGGCAGGCCGATGGGAAACACGAAACCGCCGATCGGAACGCCGAAGGCCGAGCCGGCCGCAAGAACCGGGAAAAACAGGGCGCAGGCGAGCGTCAGCATCAGCATTTGCGCCCGGATGCCGGCGCTGCGCCGGTCCGAAATCATGACGCGGAAGGCGGCGGTAAATCCGAACGAAGCATAATACAGCACCAGCCCGAACAGCAGGCCGACCACATAAAGCGCCGCCGTCTGCCAACCCTCTGTCAGGCCTATCCGCGCCAGAAGCACCGCAACGACGACGGCGACAATCGCGACGACGGTGGGTTGCATCTGCGGCGAGTGGATGGAAGCGGAGGCCGGTGAAGATACCGCGGACAATTCCTGTCTCTCCTGTTCGCTATGCTGCCGACCGATGTAGCCCAGTCTGTTTGTTGTTCAAGTCATTATTGCCAAGCAAATCACAGCGATAGACTCTCCCTTGGCAAAGGCGCATCGTCATAAAGGCCGAAACGCTACATCAAAGCGGCCGGCGTCTGCTCCCAAACTTGTGACCGGAACCCAGCCGGGTGTCCGCTGCTCTCGCTCCGAAACAAGTCGGACGGACGGAAACAAACATGCAATTTCCTTCGATGCTTCAAGGCGAATCGCTGAATCGCCTCATTCAGGGCGCGCTCTTCGGCTTTCTCGCAACCTGTGTCATCGGCTTCAACTGGGGTGGATGGACGCTTGGCAGTACGGCCGAGAAAATGGCCGACCAGGCCTCCTCGACCGCAGTCATGACGGCGCTGGTGCCAATCTGCGTCGAGAAATTCCAGACCGCGACGACTGCTGCCGCGACCATGGTCGAACTCAAGGCCATCGATACCTGGAAACAGGACGCGTTTGTCGAAAAGGGCGGTTGGGCGACGTTTCCCGGCGTGACAGCGCCCAATCGCAATGTCGCCGCCGCCTGCGCCAAGGCGCTCAGCGGACTGAAATAGGCTGTTATAGCCTTTCCAAGCTTTGCAGCGTCGCGCCTTCGGGCAGGAGCGACGCTGTTTCGGCGCGCGCTCCATTGCCCGCCCCCGCCTGTCGGGTTAAATGCTCCGCATGAGCAAATCTGATGTTCCGGCTGATCGCCCGGTCGACCAACTCACCATCGCGCTCGCCCAGATCGACTGCATCGTCGGCGATCTTGCGGGCAATGCCGAGCGCATCCGTACCGCGCGCGCGCGAGCCAAAGAGCTTGGCGCCGATCTCGTGCTGTTTTCCGAACTGTTCCTGGCCGGTTACACGCCCGAGGACCTGGTCCTCAAGCCGGCGTTCCAGGAGGCCTGCCGCGCCACTCTGGAAGAGCTGGCGCGCGAAACCGCCGATGGCGGCCCGGCGGTCCTCGTCGGCCTGCCGTGGCGCGACAACGGCAATCTGCACAATGCCTATGCCCTGCTCGACAAGGGCCGCATCGAGGCGGTGCGCTTCAAGGTCGATCTGCCGAACTACGGCGTCTTCGACGAGAAGCGCGTCTTCCAGCCAGGGCCGCTGCCGGGCCCCATCGTGTTTCGCGGCGTCCGCCTCGGCGTGCCGATCTGCGAGGACATTTGGACCGATGAGATTGTCGAATGCCTGGCCGAAACCGGCGCCGAAATTCTGCTCTCGCCCAACGGCTCGCCCTATTGGCGCGGCAAGCATGAGGAGCGCATCGGCATTGCCGTCGCCCGCGTCACCGAAAGCGGCCTGCCGCTGATTTATCTCAACCAGGTCGGCGGCCAGGACGAGTTGGTGTTCGACGGCGGCTCGTTCGCGCTGAACGCCGATCGCTCGCTGGCGTTTCAGATGCCGGCCTTCAAGGAAGATGTCGCCGTGTCTGTCTGGCAGCGGGGACCGGACGGCTGGCATTGCGCCGGCGGCCCGCGCGCCGTTGTGCCGGAAGGCGATGAGGCGGACTACATCGCCTGCATGGTTGGCTTGCGCGATTACGTCAACAAGAACCGCTTTCCCGGCGTCGTCATGGGCCTGTCCGGCGGTATCGATTCCGCGCTTTGCGCGGCGCTGGCCGTTGATGCCTTGGGCGCTGAGCGGGTCCACTGCATCATGCTGCCGTTCCGCTACACGTCGAATGAATCTCTGGCCGATGCGCAGGGCTGCGTGGAAGCGCTCGGCGTGCGCTACGACATTCTCTCGATTGCACCCGCCGTCGAAGGGCTCGAGCAGGTTCTGAGCCCGCTGTTTGCGGGACGGGACCGCGACACAACGGAAGAGAATTTGCAATCGCGTGCCCGCGGCACCCTGCTGATGTCGGTGTCGAACAAGTTCGGTCCCATGCTCGTGACCACCGGCAACAAATCGGAAATGTCGGTCGGCTACGCCACCATCTATGGCGACATGAATGGCGGCTTCAATCCGATCAAGGACCTTTACAAGATGCAGGTCTTCCGCCTCTGCACCCTGCGCAACCGCTGGAAGCCTGAGGGCGGGCTGGGCCCGGCCGGCGCGGTGATGCCCGAGAACATCATCAGCAAGCCTCCGACGGCGGAATTGCGCGAGAACCAGAAGGACCAGGACTCGTTGCCGCCCTATGACGTGCTCGACGACGTGCTCGAATGCCTCGTCGAAAAGGAGATGCGCGTCTCCGACATCGTTGCCAAGGGCCACGATCTGGAAACCGTGAAGAAGGTCGAGCGGCTGTTGTATATCGCTGAATACAAGCGCCGCCAGTCGGCGCCGGGCGTCAAGGTGACGAAGAAGAATTTCGGCCGCGACCGCCGCTACCCCATCGTCAACCGCTTCCGCGATTCCGGCGCGCCGGCGCTGGCGCCGGACCTGACGATCGCGCCGAAAAAGTCCGCCGGTGGGGCGGAGCGGTTCGAGGAATAGAACGAACGTGTTTGTGGGCTTGCGCCCGCAGCTCGTGGTGCGAACGAACACCGCGCGAACCAATTGAAGAACTAGCCGGAACGGTTATGCTCCTCCCGATAGCCGTTTCAAAACCGGTCAACATGGGAGGTTTGCATGTCTCGTCCGATGATACGTCATCTTGCGGTTTTCGTTCGCGATGTCGAAAAAGTCGCGGCGTTTTACGAGTCGGTCTTCGAGATGGATGTCCTGCACAGGACAGTCGCGACGGAAACCGAGGGAGCGGCGGTTTTCCTGAGCGACGGCCATCTCACATTGGCGGTCTTGCCGCAGCGCCTCAAGGGCGAGGTCGCACATGGCATAAATCACTTCGGCTTTAGCGTCGACAATATAGAAAAGGTCTCCGGCAGGATCGAAGCCGCCGGCGTCGAAGCGCCGCAGAAGCGGCCGTCCACCAGGGCTTTTGCGGAACTGCGCGGCTGTGATCCCGAAGGCATTCTCTTCGACCTGTCGGAAAACGGCTATACGAGAAGCAAGGCATCGGCTGAGCCTGCGACAGAGAAAGCGCCCGCCTGAAGGCACAGCTCCAAAGACAATAAATCGCATTTCGCTGTCGCATGCATGAGGGAGGGAACCCATGCTCGAGCGCATGATCCTATGTCGCCGAAAGGCCATCGGTCGCGCCACGCTCGCGTTGTGCGTTTCGCTGGCCGGTCTTCCGGCGATGGCGCAGGACTTTCCCTCAAAGGAAATTCGCATCTATTGCGGTTTTCCGCCGGGCGGTGGCGCTGACATTTCGATCCGGTTTTTCGCCGAGAAGCTGCGGGTGCTGTCCGGTAGGACGGTGATTGTCGAGAACAAGACCGGCGCCGGCGGCAACCTAGCCGTTCAGGCGATTACGCGCGCCAAGCCCGACGGTTATTCGCTGGTGATCTCGACCGGCGGACCGGCTTCCTACAACGTCCATCTCTTCAAGAACCTCGGATATGATCCGATCAAAGAGCTGGCGCCGATCAGTCCGCTGGCGTCGTTCCCCTTCGTGCTTGTCGTCAATCCGGAACTGCCGATCAAAACAGTCGCAGATCTGATCGCGCATGCGAAAGCGCGTGGCGGCAAGACCAGCTATGGCGCTATCGGCGGCACGCCGATCGTTCTCTCCGAGATGATGAAATATGTCGGCAAGTTTGAAGCAACTCAGGTCATGTATCGGGGCGCGGGAAGCCCCACCAATGACCTTCTTTCCGGTGTGCTGGATTTCATGTTCATGGATTCGGCTGCCGCCATCGGCCAGGCGCAACAGGGCCGGCTGCGCATCCTCGCCGTGAGCACGCCCTCGCGCTCATCAGTCCTGCCGGACGTGCCGACAATCATCGAGGCCGGTCTGCCGGGCGTTGAGCGGACCTCCTGGTTCGCCGCGTTTGCACCGCCGGGAACGCCGGAACCCATCGTTCAGAAACTGAACGGCTGGTTCCAGCAGATTCTCGCCATGGACGATACGAAGCAATTCCTGCATTCGGCCGGCGCCGATCCGTTTCCCGGAACGCCGGAAGATCTCCGGCGTCTGCAAGTAGATGAAATTACGAAATGGGCAGATCTGGTGAAGCTGGCGCAGATGGAAGCGCAGTAGGGGAACACTGCCCGATCAATTCGCCGCCTGCCGCGTCTCCAGTTCCTCAATGATACGCATGGCTTGCAGGCCGGCGCCATCCGACACGATGTCGAGGAACGGCATCGGGTCCATGGTTTCCATGTTCATTTGCTGGCCTTCCAGCACTTCCACATCCTCCTTGAAGGTGCGGAACGTGTTGTCGAAGACGAAGTCAGCGAGGCTCTCGTCCATATCGTTTGGATCATAGGCAAAGCCGACGAAATAACTCGTCGTGCTTTCCGTTTCCGGCACAACCGCATGCATGGTGTGGCGGTCGAGCACGCGCACATTGCTGCGCGGCGTATGCGTGCCGGGCTCCGGTATTTCATGTCCGGTTTCGATCACGCCGGTGTGGAACTCGAAATAGCACGGCGCGAAAAAGTCGATCGTCTGCCAGCGGTTGACGTTGCCTTCGAAGCCCCCCGCCTGCTTGTAGGTCGGCGGCGGCTCGATATCGTACATCCTGCGGGCGAGGCGCACGCTGTCGCCGCTGCGCGTGACATTGACCTTGGCGTCTTTCACCACGCCCTCGCTGCCGATGGTGTTGG
>JAQGJO010000228.1 GCA_028290595.1 Hyphomicrobiales bacterium
CCCGGCTTGAGCTCGATGGCCGGTCCCAGGCTCTCACCCTGCACGCTCATCCACAGGGTTGAAATCTGGTCCGCCGTCAGTTCGCCGTCGCGTCGCGCCGTGTGCAGCTTGCGCTCGAACGAATAGAAGGCGATCTGGCGCACCACCGTGTTCAGCATGTCTTCGACTTTGGCGGCCAGCATGGAGCGGCGCTGGGCATGGTCGGACGTGCTGTCGAGCAGTTTGCGGAAGGTCAGCATTTCGCCGAAGACCGAGGCGGTCTCGGCGAGCGTCAGCGGCGTCGGCGCCATCAACGCGCCATTCGGACCGGCCAGCACCTGATGCACGCCGTGGCCCAGTTCATGCGCCAGGGTCATCACATCGCGCGGCTTGCCCTGGTAATTCAGCATCACGTAAGGGTGCGCCGACGGCACGGTGGGATGAGCGAAAGCGCCCGGCGACTTGCCGGGGCGCACCGGCGCGTCGATCCAGCGCTCATCGAAAAACCGCCGCGCGATATCGGCCATGCGCGGTGCGAAATCGCCATAGGCGTCGAGCACGATGTTACGCGCATCGTCCCATTTATAGGTCCGCGCCGGCACATTCGGCAGCGGCGCGTTACGGTCCCAATGCGCCAGGGTCTCGCGCCCGAACCATTTCGCCTTCAGCTTGTAATAGCGATGCGACAAGCGCGGATAGGCTTTGGTGACGGCCTCGACCAGCGCATCGACGACCTCCCGCTCAACCCGGTTCGACAGGTGGCGAGAATCCGCAACATCCTGAAAGCCGCGCCAGCGGTCGGAAATCTCCTTGTCCTTGGCCAGCGTATTTGTGATGAGCGCGAACGTCCGCAGGTTCTGCTTCAACGTCAGCGCGATCGCCTCCGACGCCTTGCGCCGCATGTCCTCATGCGGATCCTGCATCAGGTTCAGCACCGGCTCGATCGCGAGTTCGCGGCCATCGACGTCGAACCGCAGCGACGCGATCGTCTCGTCAAAAAGCCGGTTCCAGGCGCCACGGCCGCTGATCGACTTTTCGTGGAACAATTGTTCGAGCTTGTCTTCGAGCTGATAGGGCTTTTCGCGCCGGATATCTTCGATCCAGGGACGATAATGCGCCAACGGTCCGCCCGCTGTTGCCGCATTGAGCACGGCATCTTCGATGCGGTTCAGCTCCAGCGTGAAAAACAAAAGATCCGACGATGCATTGGTGATCTTTTCCTGCGCATCGCCGTAGAATTTCGCCCGCGTCGGATCGGTTGTATTGCCGGTATAGACAAGACCCGCATAGGACATGATGCGGCCAAGCAGATCCTCGAGCCCTTCGTATTCCTTCACCGCCTGCGCCAGTTCGGCACCTGCCTGCGGGCCAGCCGCAATAGCTGCGAGCTTGCCCTTCCATTTGCTTGCGAAGGCCTGGCACTCCCTTTCCGCCCGCACCAGATCGGCGGCATAGGGGGCTGAGTCCATGCCCGGATAAAGATCGTCGAGATTCCACTCCGGCAGCACGCCGAAATCTGCCGCGCCCGCCGCCACTTCGGCCGCCGCCGAAACATTTGCCAAAACAATTGCAGAGACAATGGATTGCGACATGAGGAGCGACCGTTCCCGACAAGTGTTCACACCCATGATCGATATCGTGCGAACTGGGGCGAATGCAAGGCGAAGCGCCAATTGAATTCGAGCAATTGAAATTAGATTTGACAAGCGGATAGTTATGATCATAACTATCCGCACGGAGAACGGATCGGCCGTATGCACGATGGCCGCATCGCTCTTCAAGAGACTAGACGCGTCTTTCCGATCCATGAGGATCGGAAAACGCTATAGCCAACAGCCCGGGAGGGTCGCATGGGAAAGTTCATCGTCAATACGCATGGCCGCCTGCAAGAATGGATTGCCGACGACAAGGGTTACTTCACCGACGAAGGGCTCGACTACGAGCTCACCCAGCACAACCTGCTGACCAAGCAGGCGCCGGAAAACTTCAAACCCGCCGCTGCCGCGCCTGCGAGCAATGAAGTGGCCGACAATCTGAACGGCGCTTTCCAGACCTACGAAAAGGGCCGCGACGCCTCGATCAGTTGCGCCTGTCACTGGACTGTCAACATGGCCGCGTCCGCCAGCCATGGGCGGCTGTGGGGCGAAGCCTATTCGGTCTCGCCATGCGGTATTTTCGTTCCCGAAAAATCCACCATCCGCAAGCCGGAAGATCTCGCCGGCGTCAATGTCCATGTCGGCTATCAGTCCGGCAGCCATTACACCACCATCCAGGCGCTTGAGCCGTTCCTGCCGGCGGATCAGATCAAGCTCAAGTTCGGCGGCGGCCCCGCCGACCGGGTCGATCAATTGCTGAGTGGCATTGCACCGGCGGCGACCGTGTTCGGCATGCAATATTACGTCATGGAACAGCTTGGCTTCCGCAAGATCGTCGACAGCACGTTCATGATCGCCAGCCTGATCCCGGACGGCGTCGATCTGGAAGATGTGCGCAAATATTACCGCGCCCTGCGCCGGGCCCAGGCCGATATCGACCGGATGCATCAGACCTATACGCATTTCTACAAGAACGAATTGCCCGAGCGGCACCTCAAGCTTGTGGATGTGCGGCGCTTTGGGCCCGGCGAACGTATTGTGTTCGAGCCCTACTCGCGCGACATGTATGAAACGACCCATCAATGGGTTGAAGAACGCCAGATATTCGATGCCGACAAGGCCGGTCACGGCGCCTATGAGGACTCGGTGGCCTGCCCGGTCTGACCGGCCTACAGTCTTAAGATCGACAGGCCGGCAGATTCGTCTGCCGGCTTTTTTGTTCAGGAGCGGATCAACATGCATGCCGACGACCCGCCGCCAGGACCAAATGCCAGAAAAGGCAAAACCGAGGATCGCGCCAGATCGACCGAGCCGGACTTTGCGCCGCATGCGCCGGTCGGCCATCTGCTGCGCCGCGTCTATCACAAGGCGCGCGAGACCTCGGCCAATCTCTACCGCGAATTCGAGATTACCCCGCAACAGGCGGCGGCGCTGTTTTCGATCCGCCGCCGCGCCTCGCTCTCCCAGGCAGAAATCGGCGAGGCGATCGCCATGGAGCCGGCCAACGTCCACGGCCTCATCGCAAGGCTGAAGGCCAAGAAACTGATCGAGGCCGAACGCGACCCAGCCGATCCGCGGCGCATGCGCATCCGTCTGTCGAAAGTCGGCGAAGACATCACGGCCGCGCTTTCGGACTCAGCCAAGCTCTCCGAAGAGACAACCCTTTCCGCCCTGTCGCCGGCCGAACGCGCGGCGCTTGTACGCCTGCTGCGCAAGATGCTGGCGCACGACACTGAGGCCTGACCGCTGCCTAGCTGTTAGCTCTTCACCTCGCCTTCGACATCGCCGATGAGCCGCTCGATACGCCGATCCGGCACCAGCCACATCAGCGCAGCTAACACGTAGATCGCATTCGAGATCATCGGGTTGAAATAGGCAGCGATGATGCCAGCAATGTAGACAAAGGGCGAGATCTTGCCTTTGAAATCGGTGCCCAAGGCGCGCGCCAGCACAGAGTCCTTGCCTTCGCTGCGCAGCAGCGTGAGTTGCAGAATGTAATAGGCGAGCGCCGGCATCAGCAGTGCAACCCCATAAAGCATCGACGGCTGCGAGGCGAAATGGTTCTCGCCCATCCACGCGGTCGCAAACGGAATCAACGACAGCCAGAACAGCAGATGGGTATTCGCCCATAGAATCGCGCCGTTGACATGCGTGCACGCCTGCAGGAGATGGTGATGGTTGTTCCAGTAGATGCCTACGTAGATGAAGCTCAGCACATAGCTGAGAAACACCGGCAGGAGCTTGAGCAATTCGCTCCATTCCGCGCTATGCGGCGCTTTCAGCTCCAGCACCATGATGGTGATGATGATGGCCAGCACGCCGTCGCTGAAGGCCGCCAGACGATCTTTTTCCATTGTCTCTCCTGACAGCCGGGCTCGTGCGTGTATGCTGGCCAGCTGTATCCGCTTGATTTACCAATTTGAAGTCAGACGCCGAAAAAAGGCAACGCACGGCATCAGGAGATTGCGACCATGCACACGATCTACATTCTTGCCACAGGTTTCTGCCTGCTCGCCGTCTGCCTTCTCGTCAGCTATTTTGCCGGCGGACAAACCCAAACGGCCCTACCCACCGGCGCCCTCTGGTTCATCCCGCTCTGGCTCGCAGGCGCCGCCATCAACATGTGGTATGGCGTCACCAAGGCCGGCTATTCGGTGGCTGATGAGGCGCCGATATTCCTGCTCGTCTTCGCCATTCCCGCGGCCGTTGCGCTTTACATCCGCTGGAAATACATGGCGGCTTGACGGCAGACGCCGGCTGCGGCCTTTACCTGCGTCCAACAAACGGCAATATGCTGCCCGACCATTTCGGAGACCGCTCTATGAAGACCCGTGCCGCCGTCGCTTTCGCAGCCAAAAAGCCGCTTGAAATTGTCGAGCTCAATCTCGACGGCCCCCGTGCCGGCGAAGTCCTGATCGAGGTCAAGGCCACTGGCATCTGCCACACCGATGATTTCACGCTCTCTGGTGCCGATCCGGAGGGCCTGTTTCCGGCAATCCTCGGTCACGAAGGTGCCGGTATCGTCGTCGACGTTGGACCTGGCGTCACCTCCGTCAAGAAGGGCGACCATGTCATTCCGCTCTAC
>JAQGJO010000077.1 GCA_028290595.1 Hyphomicrobiales bacterium
CAATGGCGGATGGCGGCGAAACAATGCCGCACGATGGCGGCGCGGCCTGGATCATCCTCCAGCTTCGCGCTGGCGAATTCCTTCAGGTCGAGACCGGCGCAGAAAGCCTTGGTGCCGGCGGCGGTGAAGATCACGCAGTTCACATCCGTGCGCAGGCTGATGCTATCGAACGTCCGCGCGATCTCCTGATAGGTGTCGAGGAGCAAGGTGTTGACGGGCGGGCGATCGAGCGTGACGACGAGGACCTTGCCCCGCACCTCGAGTTGCAGATCCTGTTTAATGTCGCTCATGCGGATCCTCCAGTCGTCGATGTTGATGAGGCGTCGCCCGAAAAGCCGAACAGATGCGCCGGATTGGTTGCAAGAATGCGCGTGATGATGGCTTGATCGCCGGTCCACTCGAGAAACAGATCGAGCAGATGAACGGGATCGGGCGTCAGCGGCCCCATGCGCAGATGCGGCCAGTCGGAGCCCCAGACCAGCTTGTCGGGGTCTGCCTTGATCAGTGCATCGTGGAACGGCCTCAGGTCCGGATAGTCGGGAAACTGCTGCGAATTGCGGCAAAGCGACAGTTTCACCCACAACCGGCCGTCGCGCACAAGGTCGCACAAGCGGTGGAAATTCGTGTCGGCGGTCCCACGCGCGGTATCCGGCTTGCCCATGTGATCGAGCACCACATCGATGCCGAGGCCGAGCAGCAGCTTTTCATGCGCGATAATATCGCTGCACGCAGCCCATAGCTGCGCATGCATGCCGAGCGCCTTCAGACGCGGCGCGAGCAATTGCAGGTCTTCAAGGCCGACGCTGCCGGCGAACCGCCCACCATCGCCGGCGCGCACTTCGATGAAGCGCAATGCGCGGATGCCGGCGGCATGCCAGGCTGCAAGCTGTTCGTCGCTGACATGGCGGTCAGCGACGGCGACGCCGCGATAAGCATCGGGCGCATGATGCAGCGCGTCGAGGACCACAGCATGATCGCTGTCATAGACGGATGACGGCTGCACGATAAGCGCGCGGCTGACGCCGATGCGCGCCAGCATGGCCTGGTGACGGGCAAAAGGCGCATCGGCAACGTCGCCGGCGAAACCGGCCGGTTTGAAACGCTCGGACGGCCCGATGATGTGGCAATGGCTGTCGCACGCGCCTGCTGGAATCTGCAGAACGCTCATGTCTCCACCGGCCCCAGGGCGCGCTCCGCTTCTTCCGGCAGCGGAAATTCATGGGCGTTCAGCGTCATCGCCACCATCGTGTAATAGCCGCTCAGCGCCGTCAGTTCGACGACGCCGACGGTCTTGAGCCGCTGCAGGGCGCGCTGGTAGGTCGGCTCCGACACGAATTTATCGCGCTGCAATTCGTGGCAGAAATCATGGACGGCCAGCACATCCTCATCACTGCTGTCAGGACGACGGCCGAGCCGGACGGCGTCGATGATCGCCTGTTCGAGGCCGACCTCGCGGGCGAAGCCTTCGTGCAGATACCATTCGAGCTGGCAGTTCCAGGCGCGCGCGGTGACCAGGATCGCAAGTTCCGACAGGCGCGGCGGCAGGCTGGTGCGATAGCGCAGCACCTCGCCGAGCTGTTGCCATTTGTCGGCAAGCTCCGGTCTGTGCAGCGCCGCCATCAGCGGCCCCTGCACCTTTCCGCGCCGGCCCGCGATCACGGCGTCGAACACCACGCGCTGTTCGGGGGTCAGGCCTTCGGCAGAACTGAGGAGCGGAATGCGTGCCAAGTCGGTCTCCTTATGACCAAGTCTTCTTAACGCGATGCAGCGGCAGGCGTAGCCCAGCCGATTTCGCGAAGAATCTCTTCGGTGTGTTGGCCAAGTGTCGGTGGCGCCCGATCGAAACTGAGTTTCGCCGCGGTGAATTTCATCGGGCTGGCGACCTGCGGAACGGTTCCCGAAACCGGATGCGGAACATCCACCAGCATCTCGCGATGGCGCACCTGCTCGTCCTCAAACACCATCGGGATCGTATTGATCGGCCCTGCGGGAACGCCGGCTGCCTCAAAGGCCTTGATCCAATGCGCCATGTCGCGCTGGATCAAAACATCGCCGATGATCGCGGCGAGATCGGCGCGATTGCGGACCCGGCCGGAATTGCGCGCGAAACGCTCGTCGCTCGCAAGGTCCGGTTGCCCAATGACGGCGCAGAATTTCTCGAACTGCCCGTCATTGCCGACGACGAGCACGATATATCCGTCGGCGGCCTTGAACACGTCCTGCGGCTGGATGTTTGGATGCGCATTGCCGGTGCGCTGCGGCGTCTTGCCGGAGATCAGAAAGTTCATCGCCTGATTGGCCAGAAACGACACCTGCACGTCGAGCATGCCGATGTCGATATATTCGCCGTGTCCCTGTTCCGAACGCCGGGCAAGCGCGGCGAGAACGCCGATGGTGGCGTACATACCGGTCATGATGTCGGTGATCGGCACGCCGACCTTCTGCGGCTTGCCGCCAAGTACGCCTTCTTGCGCGCTGTCGGGCTCTCCGGTCACGCTCATCAACCCGCCCATGGCCTGGATCATGAAATCGTAAGCCGGGTTATCGCGCTTCGGCCCGGTCTGTCCGAAACCGGTGATCGAACAATAGATCAGCTTCGGATTGATCTGCTTCAGCGAGTCATAGTCGAGGCCGAATTTGCGCAGCGTGCCGGCCTTGAAATTCTCCAGCACGATATCGCTCTGCGCCGCCAGCCGCCGCACAATCTCCTGCCCCTCCGGTTTGTCGAGTTCGAGCGTGATCGAGCGCTTGCCGCGATTGACGGCGAGGTAATAGCCTGCCTCTTTGGTGTCGTTGCCGTCGGCGTCCTTGAGGAAGGGCGGTCCCCAACTGCGCGTGTCGTCGCCTGCGCCGGGCCGTTCGACCTTGATCACATCGGCGCCGAGATCGGCGAGGATCTGTCCGGCCCAGGGGCCGGCCATGATCCGCGAAAGATCGAGCACACGAATGTGCGAGAGCGGGCCAGCCATTGTTTTCTCCTCAGCCGTTGGCGAACGCAGTCGCCTGCGCGGACGGGCGCGCCTCGAAGCTCTTGTGCCATCCAGCGAGTTGGGGGTGCGCTTCGCGCCACGGCTCAGCGGCAAAGCGGAAGTCGAGATAGGACAAAGCGCAGCCGACCGCGATCTGCCCGATCATGAACGGGCCTTGCTCGATTAGGCCGATATCCTGTTCGAGCCTGTCCAGGGTCGCGGCGCGCTTGGCTGCGAAGGCAGTCATATGATCAGGCGACCTTTGCCCATCGGGCCGGTCGCGCTCATTGCGCGACAGGATCAGCAGATCGAGCAGGCCGCTGCCGAAGGCGTGCAGGCGCTGCGCCAGAATACGTTCGTGTCCGGAAGCCGGGATCAGCTTGCCGCCTCCCGCCAACTGGTCGAAATATTCGAGAATGGTGTAGGAATCGAACAGGGCAAGCCCGTCGTCGAGAACTAGCGTCGGGATCTTGTTGAGCGGATTGTCCGGCCGCAGATCGTCATTCGAGCTCGACATGGCGACAGGCGTGCGGCGCCGCTCGATGCGATCAGCAAGCCCAAGTTCATAGGCTGCGACCATCACCTTGCGCACATAGGGCGAGCGCGGCGACCAATGCAGTTTCATCACGCGTCTACCTTGTCCGTATGCATCTCGAGCCGGACCACGTCACCGCGATAGATGCCGGTCGTCAGCAGCGCGACCGAACCTTGATCGTCGATAGCGACGCGCTGGATGTAAGCCACCGGCGCATTCAGCGGCACTTTCAGGAGCAGTGAGGTTTCCAGATCGGCGGTGCCGATGGTGAGCGTCTGGCGGACGCTGGCGATTTTCAGGCCGGGGATGTCCATGATCAGCCGCAGCGCCGTCTTGCTTGTGTAGGCGGCCTTCGCAATCTTCGGCGTCAGGCGCTCATCGATGTAAAGATCGGCGAGCAGAAACGGCTGCTCCTCGCGCGAATGCCGGCGGCGCAGCGCGCGATAGGAGGCAGCCGGCACGCCCGCCTGGAGCTGCAGCGCCGGCAGCGCGCTCTGCTTGCGCTCGCTCAGCACTTCGATGGTTGCCCCTTCGCGCGCCATCAGCATGCCGGACAGATCGGTGTGCACTTCGCACCATAGCTCCCGCGCCGGCCGGGCTTTGACGAATGTGCCCTTGGCCCTGAAACGGTCGATCAGACCTTCCTCTTCGAGCAGGCCGAGCGCCTGCCGGATGGTAAGCTTGGCGACGCCGCACTCCTGGGCGAGTTCGTCGACGGTCGGGATCTGCTCGCCGATCGGCCACTGGCCTGTTTCCACCCGGCGGCGAAACAGGGTGCCGAGTTGCAGATAGCGGGCGACCGCGCTCTGGTTGAGATCGAACTGGGGTTTTTCAGCGGGCTGGCTCATGGACGACAATAAAAACCATTAGAATGGGT
>JAQGJO010000274.1 GCA_028290595.1 Hyphomicrobiales bacterium
CGAATGTACGCCGGTGGCGGACGCCATTCTGCGCGTCTTCATCGAAAACGGCGATCGCACCGATCGCACCAAGGCGCGCCTGAAATATGTGCTCGACACCTGGGGCTTCGACAAGTTTCTCAAAGCCGTCGAGGAAAAGCTCGGGCGTCCCCTCGTCCGCATTGCCGACGAGCACATTGCGCCACGCCTGGCGTTCGACCGTTCCGCCCATATCGGCGTCCACGCGCAGGTGCAGCCCGGCTTGAACTGGATCGGCGTCGCCCTGCCGGTCGGGCGCATCACCTGCGCGCAGATGCGCGTGCTCGCCGACCTGTCGCGCGAACTGGGCGACGGCGACATCCGCCTCACCGTCTGGCAGAACCTGCTGCTATCCGGCATCGCCGATATCCGCGTCGCCGAAGCGCAGGCACGCATCGAGGCCTGCGGTCTCGACTGGCGGGCAACGGAAGTGCGCAAGGGCCTCGTCGCCTGCACCGGCAGCCGCGGCTGCAAGTTCGCCGCCGCCGACACCAAGGGCACCGCTACGACCATCGCAAATCACGTCGATGCGCGCCTCGCCATCGACAGGCCGGTCAACATCCATCTGACCGGCTGCCACCATTCCTGCGCGCAGCATTACATTGGCGATATCGGTCTGATCGGCACGCGCGTGCCGATCAATGACGATGGCGACACGGTCGACGGTTTCGATCTCGTCATCGGCGGCGGCTTCGCCGATCGCGCCGCCATCGGCCGGCCGCTCGCCGAAAAGATCAAGGCCGACGATTGCCCGCAACTGGTCGAGTCATTGCTGGAAGCGTGGATGCAGAAACGCGCATCGCCTGAGGAAACCTTTCAGGCCTTCACCGCCCGCCATAGCGATGAGGATTTGCGCAGCTTCGCCAAAATCGCCGAGGTCGCCGCATGACCATCCATTCCGTCACGCCCATGCCCGTCGAAATCCTGCCGGAAAATGCGCCCTTCAGCGCCGAACAGCGCTCCTGGCTGAATGGCTTCTTTGCCGGCCTGCTGTCGCCCGGCAATAATCCAACGGGCGTGACGACGCTCGACGCCAATGATGCCGCGCGCATCGCCGGTACGGGCGCGGAAGAGGAAGAAGCGCCCTGGCACGACCCCTCCATGGAGATCGCCGAGCGCATGAAGCTGGCGGACGGCAAGCCGCTGCAGCGGCGCATGTTCGCCGCCATGGCGCAGCAGGATTGCGGCCAATGCGGCTATCTCTGCGCCACCTATTCCGCCGCCGTCGCCGAGAAGCGTGAACCGCGCCTCAACCTGTGTTCGCCAGGCGGCAAGGAAACCTTCCGCATGCTGAAGACGCTGGCGGTTGAGCTCGACGCTGCCGGCGCACCGCCAGCCGTTGAAGTCGCCGCGCCTGCCGTCGTCGATGCCAACGCCGAGCCCTCGCGCGAAAACCCGGCGCAGGTCGCCTACCTCTCGCGGCGCAGGCTCAACAAAGGCAAGTCGGAGAAGCACACCTATCACATCGAGTTCAATCTCGCCGGCAGCGGTCTTTCCTACGTTCCGGGTGATTCCTTCGGCATCTATCCGCGCAATGATGCACGATTGGCCGATGCCATCATCGCCCTGCTCGGCGCCCGCCCCGATGCGCAGGTGAACGGCAAGAGCCTGCATCAGTGCCTGATTGAGGATTGCGCCCTCGGCCCCACGCCTGACAGCCTGTTCCAGCTCTTCTCCTACATGTCCGGCGGCGAGACGCGGCGCAAGGCGCAGGCGCTTGCCAGCGGCGAAGATCCCGATGGCGATCTCGACCGTCTCGATATTCTCGGCGCGCTGCACAAGTTCTCCGGCCTGCGTCCCGGTGCGGAGGCCTTCGTCGAGGCGCTCGATCCGTTGCAGCCGCGCCTCTATTCGATTTCCTCGTCGCCGCGCCTCGACCCCGCCCTGCTGTCGCTCACCGTCGACACGGTGCGCTATCGCATCGGCCAGCGCGAGCGCCTTGGCGTCGCCTCGACCTATCTTGGTGAACGCATCGACAGCGGCGAGCCTGTCCGCGCTTTCATTCAGAAGGCCCATGCTTTTGCGCTGCCCGCCGATCCTCATACGCCGGTCATCATGGTCGGCCCCGGCACCGGTGTTGCGCCCTTCCGCGCCTTTCTGCATGACCGTGCCGCCGCCGATGCGCCGGGCAAGAACTGGCTGTTCTTCGGCCATCAGCATCGCGAGAGCGATTTCTTCTATGAAGACGAACTCGAAGACCTGCGCACGCGCGGCAAGCTGCAGCGGCTGACCCTGGCCTGGTCGCGCGACTCCGGCCAGAAGATCTATGTGCAGGACCGCATGCGCGAGACCGGCGCCGATCTGTGGCGCTGGTTCGAGGACGGCGCGCATTTCTACATCTGCGGCGACGCCAAGCGCATGGCCAAGGATGTTGAACGCGCACTCGTCGACATTGCCACCCAGCATGGCGCGATGACGACAGACAAAGCCGTCGCCTGGGTCGCTGCGCTGAAAAAGGCGCAGCGCTTCCAGGCTGACGTCTATTGAGACGCGCATGAGCAAAGCAAGCACTGCTCCCGTCAAAACGACTTGTCCTTATTGCGGCGTCGGCTGCGGCGTGACCGCCACACCGGATGGTGAGGGCGGCGCAGCAATAGCTGGCGACACAGAACACCCCGCGAATTTCGGCCGCCTCTGCGTCAAGGGCGCGGCGCTCGGCGAAACCCTCGGCCTGTCACGCCGCCTGCTCTATCCGGCCGTCCGCGGCGTACGCGCATCCTGGGATCGCGCCATCGGCGAAGCCGCGCGCGGGCTGGAGGAAACCGTCAAGCGTCACGGGCCGGACTCCGTCGCCTTCTATCTCTCCGGCCAATTGCTGACCGAGGATTATTACGTCGCCAACAAGCTGATGAAGGGCTTCATCGGCTCGGACAATGTCGAAACCAATTCGCGCCTGTGCATGGCCTCCTCGGTGGCAGGCCACAAGCGCGCCTTCGGCTCCGACACCGTGCCCAACGCCTATACCGATCTCGATCTTGCCGATCTGATCGTGCTGACCGGATCGAACTCCGCCTGGTGCCATCCCGTCCTGCATCAGCGCATGCAGGTCGCCCGCCAGCGCGGCGCGCGCATCGTCACCATCGACCCCAGACGCACGGCGACGGCGGACGACAGCGACCTGCATTTACCCATCGCGCCGGGCATGGACAGCGTCTTGTTTGCCGCCCTGCTCGTCGAGATCGGCAAGAGCAATGCTCTCGCGCATGACTATGTAACCGCCCACAGCAGCGGCTTCGAGGCAGCTTTGCAGCGTGCCAAAGAGATCGCGCCCGACATGGAAACAGCAGCGCGCCGCTGCGACATTCCCCTGCCCGATTTCAAGACCTTCATCGACTGGTGGATCGCCACGCCGCGCACCATCACCTGCTATTCGCAAGGCGTGAACCAGTCGGCCCAGGGCACCGACAAGGTCAACGCCATCATCAACTGCCATCTCGCCACCGGCCGCATCGGCAAGACCGGCGGCGGGCCGTTCTCACTCACCGGCCAGCCCAATGCCATGGGCGGACGCGAGGTCGGCGGGCTGGCCAATCAGCTTGCCGCGCATATGGGTTTCAGCGCGCCGGAGGTCGATCGGGTCGGCCGCTTCTGGAATGCGCCGCTGATGGCGCAGCGCGAAGGCCTCAAAGCCGTCGACATGTTCGATGCCATCGACGCCGGCAAGATCAAGGCGCTGTGGATCATGTGCACCAATCCGGCGGTCAGCCTGCCGGATGCCGATCGTGTACGCCGTTCCCTGGCAAAGCTCGATCTGCTGATCGTCTCGGAAGCCAATTCCACGGTCGACGGCATTCTCGAAAATGCTCATGTGATCATGCCCGCCGCCGCCTGGAGCGAGAAGGACGGCACCGTCACCAATTCGGAACGGCGCATCACACGGCAGCGGCCGTTCCGCGCGCCGCCGGGCGAGGCAAAGCCTGATTGGTGGATGACCTGCGAAGTCGCCAAGCGCATGGGCTTTGTCGCGGCGTTCGATTATGCCGGCCCGCACGAGATTTTCGCCGAACACGCGGCGCTCTCCACCTTCGAGAACCATGGCTCGCGCGATTTCGACATCGGTGCCCACGCCAGCCACGACAAGCAGGCCTATGACGCCATGGCGCCGTTCCAATGGCCGATGCCTGCCGGCGCGCGCATCGGCGTGGAACGCCTGTTCGCCGACGGCAATTTCTTCACGCCCGACCGCAAGGCGCGCTTCATCGCCATCGAAGTGCCGGACCTCAAGGCTACGCCGAGCCGCGAGCAGCCGCTGCTGCTCAACACCGGCCGCATCCGCGACCAATGGCACTCCATGGCGCGCACCGGCCTGTCGCAACGCCTCGCCCGCCACATCGCCGAACCCTTTGTTGAGATTCATCCCGACGACGCGAAACGCTACGGCGTGACTGACGGCGGCTATGCCAGCGTGCGCAACGCCTACGGCTCGGCGATCCTGAAAGTCATCGTCACCGATGGACAGAAGCGCGGCATGGCCTTCGCGCCGATCCACTGGAACGACATGACCAGCGGCCGCGCCCGTGTCGGTGCCCTGGCGCAAGGTCTTTACGATCCCGTTTCCGGCCAGCCCGAGATGAAGGCGACGCCGGTCGCCATCGAGCCCGCACCCGTCAACTCCTATGCTTTCCTCATCACCCGCGAACCGCTCGATCTGCCGGCCTGGCTCGTCCATGCGCATCTGCCGGTCGACGGCGGCACCGCGACCCTGATCGCCAATCCGCGCGATCCCGCCGGCGTCCACGCTTATCTGTCGAATTTCCTACCGGCGAACGGCGAACTGCTGGCGCTGGAGGATACGCAAAGCGGCACGTTCCGCAGCATCGTCATGGACGAAACTTCCATTGCCGCCGTGCTGTTCTGCGCGCCGCAGCGCGAGGCGGCTTTCTTCGAATTCATGTGCGCGCGCTTCGCCAGGCCGGTCACCGACAATGCCGAGCGCCTCGCCCTGCTCACCGGCCGCGATTTCGACGCCAGCGCCGACACCAGCCCGGTTGTCTGTTCCTGCCATGGCGTCCGCTCAGCCGTCATCGCCGCCACGATTGCAACAGGCGCCACGACGGTCGACGCGGTCGGCGAGACGTGCAAGGCAGGCACCAATTGCGGATCGTGCAAGCCGGAAATCCGCAAGCTGATCGAGCTGGACCGTGTGCGCCAGCCCGCGTTTGCCCCCGCAGACGCTGCTTAAAGCCTCGCAATAAGCCAGCAGGAGCCCACGAGGCTCCCGCTTTGGGCATAGCAGCCGCCCCCATCCCGGCATTGAAACCCTTCTGCGTCAGAGCCAATCTCGAAGGCGTTCGATAGCCGCCTGCCAAGGTTGCGTTTTAGAACGCGGATCGGTTCCAGACTACGATTGGACATTGCGATGTCGGACAGCAATAGCTCTCTAC
>JAQGJO010000280.1 GCA_028290595.1 Hyphomicrobiales bacterium
ATAATCCAGATGCCACCCACTGCGGCGGACTTCGCCATCGGTGATCGACTGCAGGCCGACCTCTTCCGGGGTGGCGAGGATCTGTACGCTTTCGCTGTCTTCCACATCTTTGAGTTCACCGGCGGAAATGGCGTTCTCGGCGAACTTCTCGCGGGCTTTCTTCAACGGTGCGGTGCGGAGCAGACTGCCGTTGTGATCGGCCCGGAAAGGCGGCTTGGTGCGCTTCATGGTTTCCTCCGCATGCGATGGCCCGATTCAGAGGGGCTCGGATGCCGATTGTGCCCGCGAATATCGTTTCGTCAAATCGCAAAAGAAAAAGCCCGCTCGTGAGAGCGGGCTTTCATGTTTCATTATACGACCAAATATCAGGAAGCCGTGAGATTGCCGTATTTGATCAGGTTCGCCTTCTGGCCTTCGTTGCGCGGCGGCAGTTTGAACAGGCGCGCCGACGTGCCGCCGAGAATGTTGTGCTTGGCCTTCTCGGAGACGAAGGGCAGATCCCAGATCGTCGAGGGCAGATCGAAATCCCAATGGGGATAGTCGGAGGCGTAGAGGAGCTGGGTTTCCGCGTTGATCATGCGGAACGTCGTCTCCAGGGCATCCATGTCCTGCACTTCCATCGGCTGCGTCGAATAGAACATATCGCGCATGTAATCCGACGGCTTCTTCTTCAGGATCGGGCATTCGGACGGACGCAGCAGGAATTCGTGATCGAGCTTCTGCATGAGGAAGGGGATCCAGGCGAGGCCTGCTTCGATCCACAGTACCGGCAGCTTGGGGAAGCGCTCGCCCATGCCGTTGACGACCCAGTTGGTGCAATGAAGAATGTTGAACCAGCTGAAGCCCAGCGCATGCGCCGAGATGAAGCGGTTGCAGCTCTGGAACGTCTGGCTGCCCCAGTTCGGACCGGAGTGGAAGGCCAGCGCCAGGCCACGCTCCTGAATGGCAGCGTAGAGTTTCATATAGGCGTTGTCGTAGACCGCCATCTTCTCGCGCACGGTCGTCACCATGAAGCCGCCGACGCCCTTGCGGTCGCCGAAGGTCTCGACCATGCGCATGCAGCCTTCCGGATCGCCGAACGGCAGGCAGAGCATGGTGTACATGCGGCCATCGGCTTCCGGCAGCACCTTTTCGGTGACCCAGCGGGCATAGGCCCAGCACAGTTCGAATTCCATTTCCTTTTGCGGATGCATGCCGATGTTGAGCATGCCCGTAGGAAACAGGCAGGAGTAATCGACGCCCATAGCGTCCATCCAGCGATGGCCGATCTGCACGTCGCGGTGATCCTTGCCCGGCGTCTTTTCCGACGAGCGCAGCGGATAGCGCGTCACGCGGCCGCCCATGTCCTGGTAGCCGAAGGTGCCCGGTGCGACACTGCCGCGGCTGCCCTTGGCGCCGGCAGCCATGGCAAGCTGCTTGAGCACTTCGTTTTCCATGAAGGGAAGAATTTCGCCGAAGTGTTCGTTCTCGTAGTGATGCGCATCGCAATCGACGATGAGCACATCTTCGAACTTGCGGTCGCGCGCCTGCTTGGAGGCGTGGGCCAGCAATTTCGAGGTGTTGAGTTCTTCGACCGTTACGCGGCGGCCGCGATCAGCAATAAGGTCCATGGCGTGCTCCTCTCGGAATTAAGTTTTCAGTTTGATGTCTGTCTTTAATGTTTTGTTGGGCCTCAACGCGAACTCCAGCTCTGCCAGAGTCCAAGTTCGAATACCTGCAGATCGACGGCTTTCAGCAGCGCGCCGCATAGAATCATCACATCGGTGGCCGTGACCGCCGAGCGCTGGCCGACAACGCCGAAATGATTGCCCATCTCGTTGTTGGCGCTATAGAGCTTGCAGAGCGCGCCTATCAGCGCCTGCTGCGCTTCCGGCTGGAAGCGCTCGAAATCGCCGTCTTGGATGGCTTTCTCGATGTCGGCTGCCAGTTGCAGCGCGCGCGCCGTGTCCGGCGTTTCCACCGGAGCTGCGGGTGCCGCGATCTTGCGCAGGATCTCGACCTTCTGCACCGGTTTCGCAGCATCGCTCTTTTCTTGCGCGACTTTGCGGGCCGTCTTGATGCCGGGCTTCACGCCCTCATACATGGCCTTGGCGAACGCCGCCTTCTGCGTCGGAGTCGGATCGCCGTCAGCGCCGGCCTTTCCGACCGGCGCTTTTTTCGCAGCAGGAGTTTTCTTCACAGACTTTACAGCCTCATGCGACGACATAAATGTCGTCTCCCTTTTTGACGATGTCGTATTTGCGCAGCCGCACCTTGGGGTCGGCAACGTGCGCGCCGGTGCGCATGTCATATTCATAGCCGTGCCACGGACAGACGAAGTTCATGTCCGTTGCCGAAAACGACAGGCCCATGGACGTCTTGTCGGCGCGCAGGTGCTCCTCAACGCGTGCGATCGTCAGGCCTTCGCATGCGGGACCGCCCTGATGGAGGCAGAAATTGCTGTAGGCGAAATACTCATCCTCATGCTTGAAAACGCCGATCTCTTCTTCGCCGATGCGAATGATCTGACGTTCGCCATTCTTGAATTCGGACGACTTGCAGACGAACTGCTCGGCCATGGCGTAAACCTCTCCTTAAATACTGATCTTGAAATACTGATCTTGATTGCCGGGGCTCGGGCCGGAGCCCGATCTGATCGCCGACGCCCGCCTTGCGGCGACCGCCAAGGGGCGATTTGCGCGGCATTATGTTTGGAATGATTCCATCTGTCCAACAGTATCGCCTTGGGCGAGACCAAAGTTTTTCCTTGGTCTGCAAATCACGACAGCCGGCGCGCCCACGGTCCGATGGAAGCCAGAATGGCGTCGGTCAGCTTGTCGATATGCGCCCGGACCCCCGCATCGTCCAGAATCGAGGCATGGACGTGCGGCCGCACCAC
>JAQGJO010000290.1 GCA_028290595.1 Hyphomicrobiales bacterium
ATGACTTTAGGCCTGCTTCGCGCCGGTTGGCGGGTGGTCCTTGTATCGACCGGACCAAGTGCTCCGCTGGAATCGACGCTCGCATCCGCCCGTGCTTTGGGGGCAGAAAGTGATTGGCTGGTCGTCCATGGCGATCTGCGACTGGCGGAGGATTGTGATCGCGTTGCAAAGGAATCGCTGGCGCGCTTCGGCGTCATTGACGCCCTGGTCAACAATGCCGCGATCCCGAACAACGGCGAGGGCAAACCATTCTGGAAGGTGAATCCAGACGACTGGTTTCGCGTCGTTCGAACCAATTGCGACTCAGTATTCTTGATGTCGCGAAGCATTGCGCCTCATATGATCAAGCGCGGAGCGGGCCGGATTATCAACATCTCAACGAGCGGTCGTACCATGGTGAGGCCACGATTTTCGCCCTACGGTCCCTCCAAGGCATTTGTCGATGCAGCCACGCGAATGTGGGCGGCTGAACTGGAAGGCACGGGCGTCAGCATGAATGTGCTGGCTCCGGGCGGCGTCGTTGATACCGCAGCCGACGTCACGGGCGCCCCCGAAGTCGGAAAGTCATTTCTGTCGGCCGACGTGATGGTTTCGCCTTTGCTCTGGCTCTTGAGTGAAGCGGCGAGCGGCATCAATGGCCAGCGTTTCATTGCCAGCCAGTGGGACGAGGCGCTGCCGCTCGAAGGACGCATCAGCCGCGCGCGCGAGAGCAGGGGCGAGATTCCAAATATCATGTGAGAAACCGCCGGCAATGACGGCGGCGTAACTGTGTAATCCAAGAAAACCGGAGCCCTATATGTCCCGCCTGCCCATCACCATGGCCTGTGGCCCTTATGACCGAATGGAGGCATTGGCGCTGGGAGAGGTGCGGCCGGAGGGCATCGATCTTCGCTATCTCGCCATCCAATCGCCGCCGGAAATCTTCGCGCGCATGATCAAGACGGCGTCTTTCGACGTCGCCGAAATGTCGCTCGCGCATTACATGATCATGAAAACGCGGACGCAGTTTCCCTTCATCGCCATTCCGGTGTTTCCGTCGCGCGTCTTCCGCCACAGCTATATCTTCGTGAGCAAATCGTCCGGCATCAAGTCGCCAGGCGACCTGGCGCATAAGCGCATCGGCGTCCAGGAATACCGTCAAACGGCGGGTGTCTGGGTTCGCGGCATTCTACAGGACGAATATCAGGTCGACCTCAGCACGGTCCAATGGTTCGAGGGCGGCGTCAACGAACCGCGCGGCGAAGATGCCGAAATGGATTTGCGGCCGACCGCCGATATCAATTTGCGCACGATACCTTCCGAGCGGACCCTGAATGACATGCTCGAGGCCGGCGAGATCGACGCTTACTTCGGCGCGCGGCAGCCGGCGGCCTTGTTAAAGGGCAAAAACGTCGCCCGGCTCTTACCGAACTATCGGGAGGCGGAGCGAGACTATTATCGCAAGACGGGCTTCCATCCGATCATGCACACCCTCGTACTGCGCGAGGATCTCCACGCCAGGCACCCCTGGGTGGCGGAAGCGCTCTTCAAAGCCTGCCAGCGGTCCAAAAGCTGGGCGCTTCAGAAGATGCGATTTTCCGGGGCGCAGAGCAGCATGCTGCCGTGGCTTTATGACGAGATCGCGGAAATGGAGACGCTCATGGGCTCCAGCCCTTGGCCCTATGGACTGGAGGCAAACAGAAAGATCCTGTCCGCGTTCAGCCGTTATCTGGTGGAGCAGTCATTCATTGAAGCCGCCGAACCGCTGGACAAATATTTCGCTCCGATCGTCGAGTGGAGCGAATAAGGAGCTACGGCAGCTCGATGTCGTAGGGCTCAACCAGCCAGGCGGAGAGCGTCTGTAATGAGCCGATAGGCGGACATCCTCATTGCGCGAGTACCCGTATCTGCGATTCGCATAATCTATATTATGGAACCTAAAGATGCATCAACTGCCTGTAGGAAGACCTCAAGCAACCCGGCTACCAGATTGCCATCGCAGGCTTTTTCAGGCTTCCCTAATCAGGTTTGCGTCCGGCGCAGCGGCTTCTCCGGCATCACGAGAAAGCAAGCAAGCCCGATGATCATGATCACGCCGCAGGACATGAAGACGGCCGAAAACGGCTTCGCAAGCAGCGCTCCGCCATGCGCCATTCCTGTTTCGCCAATCTTCAGGCCGTAGCTCCAGGCCACCGCGCCGAGCAACGCAACGCCGAGCGCAGCGCCCAGCGACCGCAGGAACGTCAGCACGCCGGTCGCCACGCCGAGATGGGCATAATCGACGGCATTCTGGACAGCCACGGTGCCGACCGGGAAACCCGGTTCCGATACCGAAGCCGGCACAGATCAGCAGCCCCAGAGCGAGGCCGAACGAAGCACCGTCCAACTGGGCCGCAAGGACAAAGAGCGCCGCGCCGCCGACGAGACATCCGAACAGCGCGACGGCCCGGTAATGCGCCATTTTGGGGATGGCGCAGCCGCTGAGCGTCGATCCGGCGAAGGTGCCCATCAGCATCCCGAGCAGCCCGAGGCTGGACTGGGTGGCTGTGAGGCCGAGCTGCATCTGGAAGTACACGGGCACGAAAACCGATAGTCCCAGCAGGACGCCTTGCAGCATCAGGTTGGCGAATGCCGCCGTCAGGACAATGCGATTGGACAATATCTGCAGGGAGATGAAGGGCTCTTCGGCGCGCAGCAGGCGCCATCCGAAAGCAATCCAGAGCGCCAAGGACGCTACGAGGATGGCGAGAAGCTGCCAGGACAGCCAGGGATACTCGTGGCCGCCCCAGTTCAGCGCCAGCAGCAAAGCCGTGGTCGCACCGACCAGTAGTCCGGCGCCGATCCAGTCGAGGCTGTGCGGACGTTTCACCACCGGCAGCTTCTTCAGCGGCGCGCTGGTGATGGCCAAGGCGAAGAGGCCAAGCGGAATGTTGATCCAGAAGATCAGCGACCAATGCAGATGCTCGGCAAAGATGCCGCCCAGGATCGGCCCGGCAATGCAGGCGATCGCCCAGGTGCCCGATGTCCAGCTGGCGTAACGGGCGCGCTCGGCCGGCGGCACCAGGTCGCCGATCACGATCTGGGTCAGGGCGAGCAGGCCCCCGCCTCCCAGCCCTTGCACGGCGCGTCCCCCGATCAGGATGAACATGTTGGGGGCCAGCGCGCAGATGAGCGACCCGACCATGAAAATGGCGACGCCTGCGAAGATGACGCGGCGACGGCCATAGATGTCGGAAAGCTTTCCATAAAGCGGCGCCATGGCAATGGCAGCCAGAAGATAGGCGGTCACGACCCAGGGCAGATATTCGGCGCGGCCGAGCGCCCCTGCGATTGTCGTCATCGCCGGCGCAACGATCGTCTGTTCGAGAGCGGCGAGAAGCATCGTCAACAGGACGCCGCCGATGATCATGCGCTTTTCGCGCTCGCTGACGGTGGCAGCAGGTTTGGCATCTAGCAGCACGGTTTCCATACGCGGATATAACCTTATTCTTGACAGTATTGACAGTCCTGCACACGTCACCACGCATCCAGCGCGCGTCATGGTCAGTTTTGCCGTTGCATGAGGGACAGCCGATCGTTTGCGGTTTCGATCCGGCCCTTGATATACAACCTCAAGCATAGTTGAGGTCAAGACCATGGATCCAAAACTGCTGTCCACTGCGCTGCTTACAGTCGGCGAGCTTGCAAAACGGAGCGGCGTCGCCGTCTCCACGCTGCATTTCTATGAGCAGAAGAAGCTGATCGCGTCGACGAGAACGTCCGGCAACCAGAGGCGCTATCCACGATACATGCTGAGGCGCGTCGCTATCATCCGCGCTGCGCAACGCGTCGGCATAAGCCTCAAGGAAATCCGGGAAACACTTGCCGGCTTGCCGATCGACGGCAAACCAACCAGCGCACAATGGTCCAGGATGTCGAAACACTGGCGGGCTCAACTGGACCTGAAGATCGCCAGACTGATCGCTCTTCGCAGCCAGCTTGATAGCTGCATCGGCTGCGGCTGCCTCTCACTAAGCGACTGCCCTTTGCGCAACCCATGGGATGAACTCGGCGCACAAAGCAGCGGGCCGGTCCTCTTGGAGGAAGCCGCCGTTGGCGCGCGACTGGGGCGCTGACCCCCGCCCGATGCGCCGGTCATGCCGTGTTCACGGGCATTCTACGCAGGCAGCGGACGGCGGGTCGGCGTAACTGCGCTTACGGATGGCGCATAGGCGCGCACCCAATAAAGAACCACGGCGGAGACCAGCATCGGCGCCGCCAGCATCGCGCAATAGATCGCGCTCGGGACACCCTGCGCGAACACGATGCCTGCTGCGAATGGTCCCATCACAGCGCCGATGCGACCGATGCTCATGGCGAACCCGATACCGGTTGATCGGATCGCGACCGGGAATGCCCCTGGAACGATGGCGTACAACGCGGTGATCGAGGCGAAAAGGCAAAATCCGATTGCGATCGTGACTGCGATCA
>JAQGJO010000083.1 GCA_028290595.1 Hyphomicrobiales bacterium
TCGGGAGGACGCGTTACGGACGCGCCCTTCCGTAAAGGTTTCCTGTCGGGCTAACTGCTCGCGATTGTCCGGCGCACGGTCTTGGGTATATTCGACCGCCGAATTGTCCCGGCAAGGAACCCAGCCAATGATACCATTGTCGAAACTGCTCGCACGGCGGGCAGTGAAGCGTGCCGCGCTTGTCGTGACAGCGGCCTTGTTCGTTTATCCTTGCTGGTCGGCGGCGCTGCCCGGTTCGGAGCTCTCGCCGCCGCAGACGGCCGGCGTGCCGATCCCGCGCGGCCAGGTCGACAAGGCGATCTCGAAACTCGATGCGCTCGCCACGGCGCTGATGAAGCGCTCGGGCATACCGGGGATGGCCGTTGCCGTCGTGAAGGATGGCAAGACCGTCTATGCGAAAGGTTTTGGCGTTCGCAAGATAGGCGAGAACAAGCCGGTCGATGCGGACACCGTGTTTCAGATCGCCTCTCTGTCAAAATCGCTTGCGGCAACAGTCGTCGCCCATCAGGTTGGCGCCGGCGTTGTGAAGTGGACCACGCCAATCGCCGATCAGCTTGCCTGGTTTACGCTCGGCGACCCTTGGGTGAGCAAGCACGTCACCGTTGCCGACATGTTCGCGCATCGCTCGGGACTGCCCGATCACGCGGGCGATGATCTTGAAGATCTGGGCTACGACCGCAGGCAGGTGCTGGAGCGTTTGCGCTTCGCGCCTTTGCAGCCGTTCCGCTCGACCTATGCCTATACCAATTTCGGCTTGACGGCGGCCGCCGATGCGGTTGCCGCGGCATCGGGCTCGGATTGGGCGACGTTGTCGGAAACGGTGCTCTACAAGCCGCTCGGCATGGCGGCGACCAGTTCGCGCTTCGCCGATTTCATGAAGCAGGACAATCGCGCTGTCGGCCACGCTCTGATCGACGGATCCTATGTGGCGAAATATCAGCGCCGGCCCGATGCGCAATCGCCTGCCGGCGGCGTGAGTTCGACCGTGCGGGATATTGCTAGATGGATGGCCATGGTGTTGCAGCAGGGCAGCTACGAGGGACGCGAGATCGTTGCCAAGGATGCATTGCTGCAGGCGACGACGGCGCGGATCGTTTCCACACCGTCCTTCGCCGTCGATGCCCGTGCGAGTTTTTACGGCTATGGATTCGGGGTCGGCGTCTCGCCTGCGGGGCGGGTCACGCTCAATCATTCCGGCGCTTTCGCCATGGGCGCGGGCACGCATTACCTGATGATCCCGTCTGCCGGTGTCGGCATTGTCATCCTCACCAACGCGTGGCCGATCGGCGTCGCTGAGACGCTCGGCGCGGAATTTGCCGACCTCGTGCAGTTCGGCGTCATCACCCGCGACTGGTTCCCTGCGTACCAGGGCCTGCTGGCGCCGACAACGAAGCCGTTCGGGTCGCTCGTCGGTAAGGCGGCTCCCGCAAGTCCATCGCCGGCGCAGGCTCCGTCGGCCTATGCCGGTGTTTATGCAAATGATTATTACGGCGACGTTATTGTCGAGCAGGCCGACAAGGGACTTATCTTGAAAATGGGTCCGTCGGCTGTGTCCTATGCGCTTGAGCATTGGGATGGCAATGCGTTCGTTTTCAGGCCGTCGAGCGAAAACGCGCCGGACGGTTCCATATCGGCCGCGGCTTTCGCGATCGATCCAGCTGGGTCCGCAAAGACATTGACGATGGAGCTTTTCAACGAGAACGGCATCGGCGTCTTCACGCGCCGATAGAGGAGCGCGGGTGGCTGAAGATCGGGTCATGCAGGAGATCAGCCGCGGCATCGAAATGCTGCACGCGGGAGAGCGTGACGAAGCGCGCCGGACGTTCGACTCTATCTGGCTGCGCATCAAGGACAATGCGCAGCCGCTGCATGAATGCACGCTGGCGCATTTCATGGCCGACGCGCAAGATGACGTCACGGAGGAATTACTTTGGGACCTGCGTGCGCTTGATGCGGCGCTGCACGCCACGGAGGCCGAGGCGAAGGCCTATCACGACAGCCTCTCCATCGCCGGGTTCCTTCCGTCGCTGCATCTTAATCTCGGCGACGACTATCTGCGGCTTGGCGACCTGGAGGCGTGCCGGAAACACGTCGATGCCGCGATGGCATGTTCGGACGCGCTGCCGGATACGCCCTATGCGGCAACCATTCGCGGCGGCATCGCCCGCCTGGCGGATCGCTTGCGATCGCGCCAGACGGACTGACCGGTCTCAGGCCAGCTGCTTCTGCCTGACGCCATAGCGGCTTGCAGGGGTTTTGTTGGAAAGCTTGCCACTCATGGCGCGGCGCGCAGCCTCATAGGAATCCCATTCGCTCTTTTCCGGCAGCGCCGGAATGGTGACGATCTCGCCCTGGTCGAGACCGGCCAGCGCCGCATCGACCAGATCCTCGGTCGTCATCACCCATTCCGCCGGGAGGTTGCTGACCGGTAAGCCGCCAACGTCCCAGAACTCCGTCGCCGTCGCGCCCGGCAGCACGGCCTGGAGGCGGAGACCCTTGTCGGCGAGTTCGTGCTGCAGTGACTGGGTGAGCGCCAGCACAAAGGCCTTGCTGCCGCCGTAGACGCCGTTGAGGATTTCAGGCGCGATGGCGACGACAGACGAAATGTTGATGATCGTGCCGTTGCCGCGCTTTACGAATGCAGGCGCTGCCGCATAGGCCAGCCGGGTCAGGGCGGTGACGTTCAACTGGATCATCGCTTCCATCTCGTCGACGTCCGAATTCAACAGCGGCGCCATGCGGCCAACGCCGGCATTGTTGACGAGCGCCGTGATGCCGGCGTCCGAGCGCAGGCGCGCTTCGACCTTTGCCAGATCGGCCTTGTTGCCGAGATCGGCGGCGAAGACTTCGATGGCGCGGCCGGTTTCGGTCGTCAGCCGCTTGGCCAGCGTCTGCAGACGGTTCTTGTTGCGGGCGACCAGAATGAGGTCGTAGCCGCGCCGGGCCAGGCGATCGGCATAAACGGCGCCGATGCCCGAGGAGGCGCCTGTGATGAGGGCGGTGCCCTTGGATTCATTTGTCATTTCAATCTCCTGCGGTTTGCGGCGAGTGCCGGTGTCCGATGGCACGAGATGTAAGCTTGCTTTGGAATGGCGTAAATGTCATATATCCGGCGTTTTAGGACATTGTGCGAGAGCGTCATGCAACGGATCGGATTCGTCATTTTTCCCGGCTTCCAGCTCATGGGACTGTCCGCCCTGTCGGTCTTCGAGTTCGCCAATCTGGAAGCCGGAGAGCCGGTCTACGACGTCCATCTGCTGTCGGAGACGGGCGGTCTGGTGTGCATGTCGATGGGGGCCTCGATCGAAACCGAGGCGTTCAGCGATGCGGAGTTCGATACGCTGATCGTCGGCGGCGCGACGGCTATTACGCCTTCGACGCCGGGCCTCATCGCTTTCGTCCAGAAGGCCATGGGGCGCAGCCGCCGGCTTGCCTCGACATGCACCGGGGCGTTCATCCTGGCGGAGGCCGGTGTACTCGATGGTCTGCGCGCCACGACGCATTGGTTTTACGCGCGCGACCTGCAACGGCAATTTCCGAAGGTGAAGATGGAGGAGGATCGCATTTTCATTGTCGAAGGGTCGGTCTGGACGTCGGCCGGCAACACGGCGGGCATCGATCTGGCGCTCGCCATGGTCGAGC
>JAQGJO010000315.1 GCA_028290595.1 Hyphomicrobiales bacterium
CAGGGCCGCGCGCGAGATCGGGCACGCGGTCATCGCGCAAGGTCTGGAAGCCGAAGGGCGCCGCGATGTTACCGAGACAATTCGGGCCGGAGACGGCAAGGCCTGCCTGCGCAATGGCCGCCGCCAATTTGACGCCGCGGGCACGGCCTTCCGGATCGCCACCCTCGCCAAAGCCGCTGGAGAAAACCGTGGCGCTGCGCGCACCGCAGCGGCCCGCCTCCTCGATGGTCGCGATCGCCGCTTCGCCGGGTACGACGACGACCACATGGTCGGGCGTTTCCGGCAGCGCGGTGAGCGAGGCGTAGCAGGTCTTGCCGCCCCAGACGGTCGCGTTGCGCGGATTGACCGGATAGACGCTGCCGCCGTAGCCGCCTTTCTCAAGCGCCTGCCACACGCCCATCGCCCAATTGCCCGGCCGGTCGCTGGCGCCGACAATCGCGACGTTCTTCGGATCGACCAGATGTCGAACACCGTCGACGCGGCGCTGGATATGTTCGGCGTTCATCTTAGTTCTCATCCTTCAATTGCCCTCAAGCCACGCGAACGTCCGCGTGTGGCAGAAAACGTCCAGAAGCCCTCATCCTGAGGAGCAACGCGCAAGCGTTGCGTCTCGAAGGACGGGGGCGTCACGCCGCAGCCAACCAACCGCGTCATGCCCGGCCTTGTGCCGGGCACCCACGCCAGGACGTTGTGGCGCGCTGAAGAAAACGCACATACGATGGAGTTTCTTAACTTCCTCACACGACTCGCACGCACCGCGTGGATGCCCGGCACAAGGCCGGGCATGACGGTTGAACGGCTGCGGTTTGTCGCCCCCGTCCTTCGAGACGCGCCCGTCAGGCGCTCCTCAGGATGAGGGCTTCTGGGAGCGTGCTGCTCTTTTCTAATCATATCCTAGGCAACAACCCACTTGTCCATTTTCGGCTGGACGCCGTTCTTCTTCATCTCGTCGAGCCAGATCTTGTGGATGCGTGGGTCCTGGTCGTCGTACTCGTACTGATCGCCGCCGAGTTTGATCGAGGTCGAGACCGCGCCCTTTTCGCCCGGCTTCATGCCAAGGATGGAGCGGCGGTTGGCCGTCGTCAGCGGATAGCGCAGGCCTCCGGTGCCGGTCGCGAGATAGCGCGCCGGCTGCTGGCTGGAATTGAAATGCTGATGGAACTGCCGGTCGGCCGGCGGAAACACGACTCCGTGCTTCCAGTCGATGCGGGTGAAATCCTGATCCTTGTCGAACCACAGCAGCGAATAGCCGTGGCCGGTGACGCACATCACATGGAAGCCCGGCCCATGGCGATGGCCCTTCTTATATGTGCCCACCGGCATTTCCGAAATGTGCGCATGCATGGTGCCGTCTGCCAGCACGAACATGATGTTGGTGCCACCGGCGCCGCGATCGCCCCATTCCTTCAGCTCGATGGCGGCGAGATCGGGAACGAAATTCGTTTCCCACATATGATTGCCCGGCCGCACGGTGATGAGATCGCCTTCGCCCGAGAAGTAAGATTGTTTGCCGGCGCGTTCGGTGAAATCGAACCTGGTGTCGAAGACGAATTTCTCGTTGTGGAATGTGTTCATCACCAGCGGCAGATCAGTCGTGGTGACGAGCAGCGCGCGCTCGCGGCCGGAGCCGTTGAAGTGCCGATGCTTCGCATTGAGCGGAATGGCGAACAGGCTCTTCGGGCCCCATTCGAACGACCGCTTGGTGCCGTCATCGAATTCGACCTGCGTCGAGCCGGTGCCCTCCAGGCAATAATAAACGTCTTCGTAGAGATGGCGCTGCGGCTCCGTCGATCCGCCGGGCGGAATGTCGAGCAGGAACATATTGGTGAACTCGCCGCGGCCGATGAGATGCACTGCCGCACCTTTGACGCCATAACGCGGCCACAGCGCGGTCTCGACCTTGAACAGGTCGATGCCGTAATCCTCGGTGACGTTCAATCCTTCCTTGGCAACCCAGTCGAGATAGGGGTCAAGTCCCAGACGACGATCCAATTGTTCGCTCATTGCCTTCCTCCTTTTTAAGCCGGCGATTTACGCCGTGCGGTCTACAACAAGAATAGAAGCGATTTGCCTCACGAGAACAGAAGCGACTTGATCACGACCGGCACGACGCCGGGCGGATCGATGAGATCGCCGACATCGACGAAATCCAGTTCCTGCAATTGTACGCCGTCGATGGACACCACCTGCCCCGGCATATCGAGTTCCTCGGCCAATATGCGGCCCATGGTCTTGCCGATGTCGCCGTCGATCATCAGCACCAGCAATTCATCGCGCCGCCCTTCGGGCGCGGCCACGGCCTTGATCGCACGGCCCATGGCGGCAAGACGGGAATATTCAGGATCGCCCTCCCAGGTGAACGCGAAGGCGAGGTGTTGCGAAGGCTCCATGTCCATGTTGGAGATGGCCGTGCGGAAAGCTTCCGCAATCGCATGCTCATCGATGATCGCCGCCAAGGCGAGCCGCGGACGCACCACCGGGATGTTGTGAACCGGCAGCGCTTTCGTCTGCGGCAGGTAGATCGTCTTGCCGCTGACCTGGACCGTAAACTGCGACGCGCCGATGACCGTCGCGCGGATGCGCTGGCCCGGATCGATGAGCGACAGACGCGTGCGGCTCGACAATTGTTTCGTCAGCGCGTGGGCGAGATGTTTGGCAATGTCGCCGTATTCTCGCTCCTCGTAGGTGAAGATATATTCGCCGACGCCGCCCGAGAAGGTGAAGGCCGACGGCTTCGGTTGCGCCGGCAAGGGCTCGGTCAGCGCCAGCGCCTTGCCGAGATCGTCGAGCTCAGCGCCAAGGATATAATCGGCGGCGATCTGCGCGAGGCGCTCGGCGTAGCGGATCCGCAAGGCTTCGTCGGCGAGCGAAGCGGCGTCGACCGGCCAGCCCTGTTCTTTGGCAACGAGTTGCACGGAATCATCGAAGCGCGTCCAGTTTCCTTCGTCGTCCTGGGCAATCAGGCGGCCACCGACGGCGAATGCCTGCAGGGCAACGATCTGGCCCTTGTCGATCAGCGCGAGCTTCGTCGTACCGCCGCCGATGTCGACATGCAGGATGCACGATTGCCGCTGCTTCGAGAGCGCGACCGCGCCCGAGCCATGCGCTGCCAAAGTGCATTCGAGCTTGTGGCCGGCGGTGGCGCAGACGAACTTGCCGGCTTCGGCGGCAAAAATCTCGTCGATGGCACGGGCATTGGTCTTCTTGATCGCCTCGCCGGTCAGGATCACCGCGCCGCTGTCGATGTCATCGCGACTAACGCCAGCCTTGTCGTAGGCCTCGTTTATGAATTCCGCCAGTTTCCCGGCATCGATCGTCCCGCCGGGAAGAAACGGCGTCAGCATGATCGGCTACCGCCAGATGACGTGACGCTCGATCACGACGAAGCGTCTCGACAGCCCTTGCGTCTGGCGTTGCAGCAGCACGCGCGCTAACAGCAGATGCGATGTCGATGAGCCGATATCGATGCCGACGGTCGTCAGCTCGACGTTTTCCTGGTTCCAGATCGACTGGGCAATCGCCAGGCGCCCTTCTTCCGACAGTTCGGCGTGTTCGTGATC
>JAQGJO010000324.1 GCA_028290595.1 Hyphomicrobiales bacterium
GGCGATGATGTTTTCGGAAACCGCATGCTCCATGAACAGATTGGGCGCGATGATCGGAACCTTGCCGCCGACCAGCGCCGCCTCATCGAGCACGCCGCGCGCGCCGCCCCAATGGTCTGTATGGGTATGGGTTAAGATGACAGCCACGACCGGCCTTTGTCCGCGATGCTGGAAATAGAGCGTCATCGCGGCGCGCGCGCCTTCGATCGACGTCAGCGTGTCGACCACGATCACGCCGGTGTCGCCCTCGCTCAACGTCATGTTGGCGATGTCGAGGCCGCGCACCTGATAGACGCCGGGCACCACCTCGAACAGGCCGTGATTCATGTTGAGCCGCGACTGCCGCCACAGGCTGGGGTCGACGGTGTCAGGCGCTGTTTCGTCGGATAGAAAGCCGTAAGGCTCAAGACTCCAGACCACGCGGCCTTGCGGATTGGTGATGTCAGCGTGTTCAATGGTGCCGAGAAATCCGCGCGCCGCCTCGTCAAAGTCGCGCGTATCGGAGAACGGCAGCATGTTCAGCGTCGCCGCGTGCTGGGCGATCACCGATGCCGACGCGTCCTTGGGCGTTTCGCTGGTGGCTGGCTGCGTCATACTCATGTGCTCCGTGATATCGAACTCAAATTCTTGTTCTCGTCATGGCCGGGCTTGACCCAGCCATCCACGTCTTCCTTTGCGCCGTTAAGTCGTGGATGCCCGGGTCAAGCCCGGGCATGACGAGCGTTGGGCGCAGTGCCCTTACCGAAACTGCAGCCCTTCGAATTCGCCCGACCTGCGCCAGGCGTCGATATTAAAGTAAGCCGTCGCGCCCGAGGGATGGCCGACATTGAGCTTGGCCGCCGGACCCGGCTCCCGCCCGAAAGATCGATGCCCGCCTTTTCGTACCAGCCTTGCGCCTTGGCATAATAGAACGGCGAGTGGTCGGCCGCCGGAGTCCAGTTCAGAATCAGGCTGACGCTCTGGCCGGCATGCGCGGATGGGGCCGAACCGATCAGCGCGAGCGCCAGTCCCGTGATTCCAAGACGCTTCATCACGCGCTCCCTTGCGGTCAAGTCGATAGTCGCCAGCCTATCGACCGCCCCGCGAAAAGTCACTCTACCGGCTTCCCGTCCGTCACCGGCGAGGTGATCACCAGAAACACCAGATCGACCAGGCCGGAATTCGAGATGGCGTGCTCGACGCCGGGCGGCAAAAAGATAAAATCGTGTTTGCGCACCACATGATCCTTGCCGGCGATCTGCATCAGCCCCTCGCCTTCCAGCACATGGTAGATCTGTTCCTGGACCTGATGCTTGTGGGTGGAGACATGCGCCATCGGCTGATACATCGAAATCCGGTAGTCGATGTGGCGCGAGCCCGCCGTTTCCGGCATCACCAGCGGCTTCGACAGCGCGCCGCCAAAATGATTGGGAAATTCGCGCCACGGCACTTCGGCGATGTTGCGGATGAAGGCGCCGTTTTCCTCAAAGGCCATATTGGGTCTCCCTGCTAATTCTTGTGCGCGACGAAATCGACAGCCTCGCGTCCGGCGATTTTTCCAAACACCAGCGCGCGCAGCACCGCCACCGCATTCGGCGCGGTGCGATAAAAATGTCCGGTGGTTTCGCCGGCCGCGTAAAGCCCTGCGATCGGCCCTTGCTCGCCCAACACTTCGGCCTTCTCAGAGGTGGCGAGCCCGCCAAAAGTATAGGCGATCGCTCCGACCAGGGGATAGGCGAGAAACGGCGGTTTTGTCAGTGCCCGCGCCCAGTTCGATTTCGGCGGCTTTAGCGCGGCGTCTGCCGCCAGGCCGTCGCAGCGCGTGGCATTGAAGCGCGCGGGATCGCCGGTGGCGGCGGCGTTGAACGCATCGACGGTTACCCGCAGATTGCGGGAGCGAATCCCGAGTTGTGCCGCAAGACCCTCGATCGACTCGGATCGATACGGCGGCACTTCGGATCGGATCGCGCGCTGATAGCCTTCGATATCCAACAGCCGGCTATCGAGGATCGCATAGGCGATGCTGTTCGGCCTCGCAAAATGGATATCGCGGGCAAGCGCTTCCCAGGTCTCGTGCACCAGGCCGGCGCCCTCATCCATGAAACGGCGGCCGTCCTGGTCGATCACGATGCCGTAGGGGTACACCAGCACGACCGGAGCGGAGCCCTGGCCGCGCGGATCGACCGGCTCGATATGCATGCCGTTCCAATCGCCGGAAATCGCCGCACCCTGATCGGTGGCGATGCGGATGCCGTCGCCGGTATCGAAGCGCGTTCCCGGAGATATGAGTTTTAAGGTCTCGGCGGCGCCGCCAAAATGCTCGCGCATCATCGCGGCATTGCCCTGAAAGCCTCCGGAGGCGAGAATGACGGCATCCGCATCGAGCGTGGTCGTGACACCATCAGCGGATTGAACCTCTACGCCGGCAATGCGACGGTCTTCCGTCATCACCAGCCGGGTCGCCGTGGTGCGGTAGCGAACCTTCACCCCTGCTTGTTTGGCGGCTTCGAGAAGCTTTGCGACGATGGCGCTGCCGCCGCCGACCGGCTGGATGCGCGGAGGTCCGGCGGACAGGTAATAGATCGGTTTGATGAATTCCACGCCATGGCTCTGCAGCCATCCAATGGTTCCGGGCGCATGCTCCGCGAGGGTGTGGAAATAGGCTTTATCGCCTAAGCCGCCGGAGGCTTCCAGCATGTCGTCTTCGAAACCCGGCGCGACACGGTCTGGCGCGGCCAGTCGCATATAGGAAGGACTCCAGCGCGTATTGCCCCCGGAAGCATCTTCACTCGATTTTTCGAGCAAGGTGATGTCGATGGGCAACCCACGGCTGCACGCCTGCTCGGCCGTCGAAAGTGCGGCCGCAAGGCCGGCCGCGCCATGTCCGACCACCACCAGCTTCTGAGGGCATCTTGTCATTCAGGACATCACGGCCAACGAGACTCGTCATGCCCGGCCTTGTGCCGGGCATCCACGTCTTTGCAATGTAGCAGCAAGAAAGACGTGGATGGCCGGGTCAAGCCCGGCCATGACGAAAAGGATACTCAGGTAATCAGCGCTCCGCCATCGATATAGACGATCGATCCCGTCGCAAAGCCGATCGTCATGAAGGCGAGAATCTGGCGCGCGATGTCGTCGCCTGACCCGACGCGGCCGACCGGCAGCGCCGCCGCGGTCTTGGTCAGCATATCCCGGCGCGCCGCTTCCGGCATCGCGGCGCGGACCGGGGTGTCGATGATGCCCGGCGAAACGGCGTTGACGCGGATCGGCGCCAGTTCGAGCGCGAGGCTGCGCGCCAGCGATTCCAGCGCGCCATTGGCGGCACCGACGATTGCGGAGTTCGGCCGGGGGCGAATGCTCAGATATCCGGAGACCAGCGTCAGCGATCCACCCGGACGAATGTCGGCGGTGCGGGCGACGCGCCAGGCGCCCCAGAACTTGCTTTCCATGGTGGTGCGAACGTCGTCCATCGGCATGGTCTTGAACGGCCCCGTCTTGAGTTGCGCGGCGGTGACCACGACATGGTCGACCGGCCCGCAATTTCGGAACAGGCTCGTGACGCTTTCGTCGCTGGTGACGTCGGCTGGAATTGCGATGACGTTCAGCTTTTCCGCGATCGCATCGAGGCGCTCGGCGTTGCGCGAGGCAATGATGACGTCGGCCCCTTCCCGCTTGGCGAGTTCGGCGGTCGCCAGACCAATGCCGGACGAGCCTCCGATGACAACGACTTTCTTGCCTGCAAGCGTCATGTGACGTTCCTCGATGTTTTTGTTTTACGGGGTACTCTCAACTCGTCATTGCGAGGAGCGTTAGCGACGAAGCAATCCAGCTTCCTGTGCCGCT
>JAQGJO010000337.1 GCA_028290595.1 Hyphomicrobiales bacterium
TAGCCGATGAGCAACAGCACGCCGCCGCCCACTTCAATCAGGATCGACAGCAGATAACCGAGCAACGGAAACGGCAGGCCCATGGAGGCGATATAGCCCTGCGTTGCTTCCGGTGCCGCGATCTTGCCGAGGCCGGCGAAGATGAAAATGATGGCGATGAGCAGCCGGCCGAGCGCCGGCAGATAGCGTGTTTGCGCGTTCATGATGTGAGATCCTATCAGCCGAACAGCTTTGCAGCCGTCTTGGCGATCAGCTCGCCCTGGTGGCGGGCGCCCGCCAGTTCGGTTTCGCTCGGCTGCCGTGAGCCGTCGCCGCCGGCGACCGTGGTTGCGCCATAGGGACTGCCGCCGACGACTTCGTCGATGCGCATCTGGCCCTGATGGCTATAGGGCAGTCCGACGATCGTCATGCCGAAGTGCAGCAGGTTGGTGATGATGGAAAACAGCGTCGTCTCCTGACCGCCGTGCTGGGTCGCCGTCGATGTGAAGGCGCCGCCGACCTTGCCGTTCATCGTACCCTTCATCCACAGGCCGCCAGCCTGATCGAGGAAGCTTGCCATCTGCGACGACATCCGGCCGAACCGCGTGCCGGCGCCGACGATGATCGCATCGTAATTGCCGAGATCGTCGATGGTCGCGACCGGCGCGGCCTGATCGAGCTTGAAATGCGCCGCCTTGGCCACAGCTTCCGGCGCTGTCTCGGGCACGCGCTTGATGTCGACGCTGGCGCCGGCCGAGCGGGCCCCTTCGGCGACGGCCTGGGCCATCGTTTCGATATGGCCGTAGGTGGAATAATAGAGGACGAGAACCTTCGCCATGATGGCGCTCCTGGGATTGAATCGAGGGAAAATCGGCTTTTTGCCCTGCCAAATCGCAGCAGAACGCCTGATGGAGCTCAGATAGCTCTTCACCCTGATAAAAAATACCCGTAAAAGATCGGATATAACGTTCAAGAATTTAGATATGTCGGGGATCAAGGATGTCAGGACCGGGCACGCCAAGCCTCGACCAGTTGCAGGTGTTCCTCACCGTCGTCGAAACCGGCAGTTTCGCCGCTGCCGGCCGCAAGCTGAGGCGCGCCACTTCGGCCGTCAGCTATGCGATCGCCACGCTGGAACAGCAGCTCGGTGTGCCCCTGTTCGACCGCGACCGCACCCGCAAGCCGACGCTCACCGAAATGGGCGCATCAGTGCTGGCGGAAGCGCGCACCGTGTCGATGGGCGTCGACAGCCTGCGCGCCAAGGTGAAGGGCATGCTCGCCGGGCTGGAAGCCGAAGTCGCGCTGGTCGTCGACGTGATGCTGCCGACAGAACGGCTGGTCGATGCTATGCGCGCCTTCGAGCGCGAGTTTCCCACGGTCGCCCTGCGCCTGCATGTCGAGGCTTTGGGCGCGGTGACCCAGCTTGTCGTCTCCGGCATCGCCCATATCGGCATCAGTGGCCCCATGCAGGTCGATACGCCGAGCCTTGAGCAGATCAAGATCGGCAGCGTCGATCTTCTTCCGGTCGCCGCACCCGGTCATCCGCTGGCGGCCGGGACGAATGCGCCCGGCGCGGCGCGCAGCCATATCCAGCTTGTTCTCTCCGACCGTTCCACCTTGACGGAAGGCCAGGACTTCGGCGTGCTCAGCGTCCGCTCCTGGCGGCTTGCTGATCTCGGAGCAAAGCACGCCTTGCTGCTCGCCGGAATCGGCTGGGGCAACATGCCCGAAGCGATGGTGAGAGAGGATATTGCGGCCGGCCGGCTGCAGCGGCTCGACCTGCCGGAATGGAGCGGCGGCTTCTACGCCATGCAGGCGATCCACCGCACCGACACGCCGCCCGGCCCTGCCGCTGCCTGGCTGATCCGGCACTTTTCCAACCAGGCGGTTTCGCTCTAAATCTGGCGCGGGAAGAATCGAGGAAGCCATCATGGACGAGAAGCAAACCGTAGCGCCGGAGAGCACGGCCGCGCGCGTTGCCTTGTGGCGGGCCATCCATCTCGAGGTCGATGCGCCGCCGCATGTGCTCGAAGACGAAATCGGCCTCAGCCTGGTGGCGCCCGATGAAGGCTGGCGTCACCGGCCCGACATGGACCCGCATTTCACCAAGGTGTTTCGCGCCTCGATCCTGGCGCGCGCCCGCTTCATCGAGGACCTCGCGGTGGAACAGGCAACGCTCGGCGTCGACCAATATGTCATTCTCGGCGCCGGCATCGACACATTCGCGCAGCGCCGGCCGGAGATCGCCGCCGGGCTAAAGGTGTTCGAGGTCGATACGCCAGGCCCGCAGGCGTGGAAGCGGCAGCGCCTGATCGACCTCGGCTTCGGCGTGCCGGACTGGCTGCGGCTCGTACCCGTCGACTTTGAGGCGGGCGATGTCTGGTGGCAGAAGCTGGCGGAAGCCGGCTTCGATCCGGGCCGCCCGGCTGTCGTCGCTTCCACCGGCGTCAGCATGTATCTCACTCGCGATGCGATCGCAGCGACCCTGCGCCAGGTCGCGGCGCTGGCGCCGGGCTCGACGCTTGCCATGTCGTTCCTGCTGCCGATCGAACTCGCCGATCCCGACGTGCGGCCCGGCCTGGAGATGGCGGCGAAAGGCGCGCGCAACAGCGGGACGCCGTTCATCAGCTTCTTCACACCGGATGAGATGCTGGCGCTGGCCCGCGAGAGCGGCTTCAGGGACGCCAAGCACGTGTCGGCCGCGGCGCTGACCGAGCGTTATTTCGCCGGCAGGACAGACGGCCTACGCCCGCCCAACAATGCAGAAGAGCTGGTGGTCGCGACGACCTAGTTTCGCCGCGGCGGTTCGATGAGCTGCTGAAACAGCGGCGCAAGCAGCTTGATCAGCGCGGCGGGTTCGGCCTCGGCAAGCGCTGAGAGGCCGATCATCTGCCGCATCACCTGAAAACCGGCGACGAGCGACAGCACCAGCGCGGCGCGCTCGGGTGCCAGCTTTCCCTTGAGCGCGGCAGCCATGGTTTTCTGATGCCCTTTCTCGATCTGCTCACGGCCGATCTCCGCGGCGCGCTTGCTCGATGCCGAATGCAGCATGATCAGAAAGCCTTCGAGCGGCGTGGCGCCGGTCTTGGTGATGTTGACCAGTGCGGTTGCCATGTCTTTGCCAAGCGTGGCTGACCTGAGGGTCTGTTGCGTGAGGATGATCGGTTGCGCCATCGTCGCTGCAACGACCTCGGCAAACAATTGCTCCTTCGAGCCGAAATAGCGGTTGACCAGCATGGCGGTGACGCCCGCCCCCGCCGCAATCTCGCGCACGCCGGCGCCGTCATATCCCGACCGCGCAAACGCCAGCCGCGCCGAAGCGAGAATGGCGTCTCTCGTCGCAGCAGCGTTTCTGGGTCGCACGGCGGCTTTGGTCGGCATGTCAGGCCTCAATTATACGAGTGTAGACTCTCTGTCTCGATTGAAGTATACAGTTGTAGATATTGAGAGACAATGAAGGTTCTGAGATGATTGAGACGGTCCTGGTCACCGGCGGAACCGGCTTCGTCGCCGGCTGGTGCATTGTCGAGCTGCTGCAGCACGGCTATGCCGTGCGCACCACCGTGCGCGATCTCTCGAAAGAATTCGCGGTACGCGCGGCCGTTGGCACTGCCGTCGACGGTGGCGATCGCTTGAGCTTCTTCGTCGCCGACCTGACAGCAGACGCAGGCTGGGATGCGGCGATGGCGGGCTGCGACTACGTGCTTCATGTCGCCTCGCCGCTGAGCCAGGCGTCTCGCGATCCCGATGCGCTGATTGGTCCCGCGCGCGATGGAACCCTGCGTGTTCTGCGTGCCGCGACGAAAGCCGGCGTCAAGCGCGTGGCGATGACCTCCTCCACGGCCGCTGCGACGCCAGCGCAGACGAGCGTGGAGACCATCAGCGACGAGACTATCTGGACCGACCCGAACGGCCGCAACGTCAACGCCTATCGACAGTCCAAGATATTCGCCGAACGCGCCGCCTGGAACTACATGGCGGACCACGCCGGCGCGACCACTCTGACGACCGTGCTTCCCGTGGCGATCTTCGGGCCCGTGCTGTCGAAAGCGACGCGCGGCTCGGTCGACGTCATCCAGCGCCTGCTCGACGGCCGTCCGCCCGGCCTGCCGCGCTTCGGCTTCTGCATCGTCGACGTGCGCGATCTGGCCGCCCTGCACATCCGCGCCATGACGCAGCCTGAGGCTGCGGGACAGCGCTTTATCGCATCGGGCGATTTCATGTGGATGGAGGATATCGCGGCAACCTTGCGGACGCGGCTTGGCGCCCGCGCGGCAAAGGTTCCGACCCGCCGCCTGCCCGAAGCTGTCGTGAAGGTAGCATCCCTGTTCATGCCGCCATTGCGGGAACTGATGCCCTTGCTTGGACGCAGGCTGACGTTCACATCAGCCAAGGCGGAACGCGTGCTGGGGTTTTCGCCACGCGCCGCCACAACAACCATCATCGATTGCGCCGAAAGCCTGATCGGCAATCGCTGAGCGTTCAGGCTGCCTTTCCTTCAGGCTGCCTTGCCCCGTTTTGAAAGCGCACGCACGCGCTTCATATCCGCGACGAAGTCCTCGTAAGCCTGTTGGCGACCCTCTTCTTCAGGCATGCGCAGCAGTGCCGACGGATGCACGGTGATATAACCGCGGCGGCCGTCGAACACACTCTCGCCGCGCGATCGCATGATCGGGATCGCCTTGCCCGCCAGCGCCAGCACGGCGGTCGCGCCGAGCGCGACGACAATCGCTGGATCGACGAAGTCCAACTCTTTTTGCAGCCACCAGCGATAGTGCCGGACCTCGCCCACTGTCGGGCGCTGGTGGATGCGGCGCTTGCCGCGCTGTTCGAACTTGAAATGCTTCACCGCATTGGTGACATAGACCCGGTCACGATCGATGCCCGCCTGCTGCAACGCCCGATCGAGAAGCTGCCCGGCCGGACCGACGAACGGCCGGCCCTGCCGGTCTTCCTGATCGCCCGGCTGTTCGCCGACGAAAGCGACCTGCGCACCCACCGGCCCCTCGCCGAGCACCGCCTGCGTGGCGCCGGGCACCAGCGGCTCCATCGTCGCGATCGCGGCGTTGAGGTCTGCCAGACTGTCGAACTCCTCCGCGGGTTCCGGAGCGGTTTTGTATTTGACCGGCATGGCCAATCTCCTTTCGAGCTTCCAATCACAACGCACGGAAGGCTAAAGGGCTCCCGGAACCTCCCCGCCATTCAGGAATTTACGGAAAGAAAGCTGTGCAAGGACGGGTTCAATGCAGCAAGGCGATATCAGGATCGGCGTATCGGGCTGGACTTATGCGCCTTGGCGCGGCGCCTTCTATCCGCAAGGCCTGCCGCAGAAGCGTGAACTGGCCTATGCGAGTTCAGCATTCCGCACCATCGAAATCAACGGCACCTTCTACGGCATGCAGACGCCGGATGCTTTCGCTCGCTGGGCGGAAGAGACGCCCGATGATTTCGTCTTCGCCGTCAAGGGATCGCGCTACATCACCCATATGCGCCGGCTGAAGGATTGCATGGTCCCGCTGGCGAATTTCCTTGCCTCGGGCGTGTTGCGGCTCGGCCCCAAACTGGGACCGATCCTCTGGCAGTTCCCGCCGAACTTCCACTTCAAGGAAGAGCGTCTGGCGGAATTTCTGGCCATGTTGCCGCATGATGCAGAGGCTGCCGCTGCGCTGGCCAGGAAGCACGACGACCGGCTGAAGGCACGCGCCTGGCTGCGCGCCAAAGACTGCCCGCCTCTACGTCATGCCATCGAGATCAGGCACGAGAGTTTCGTCGACCCTGCTTTCACCGCACTGTTGCGCAAGCACGATGTCGCGCTCGTCTGCGCCGATACGGTCGAGTGGCCGCTGCTGATGGATGTCACATCGAACTTCGTCTATTGCCGTCTGCACGGCTCAGAAAAACTTTACCACAGCGCCTACGATGCCACCGCGATCAACCGCTGGAGCCGTCGCGTCGCCGCCTGGTCGCAGGGCAAGCCGATGACCGACGGCCGCTTTATCGAGAGCCGGCAGAAAAGCCGGCCGCCGCGCGATGTCTTCGTCTATTTCGATAATACCGACAAACTCCACGCACCCGACGATGCGCGGAGTTTGATGGAGAGGCTGGGACAGGCGCAAAGAGATGTGGCGGCATGACCGATCTCCTTTCGAGCTACTAGCCCGCCGCGATTTCGGCCAATGTTTCGTGCGCGGCCCGCACGACCGCCTCGGTCGTGATCTCGAATTTCTTGTAGACGTCGCCGATTTTACCCGAGGCGCCGAAGCTATGCATGCCGACGAAACGGCCTTGGAAGCCGATATACCGCTCCCAGCCTAGTTCCACTGCCGCTTCCACCGCGACACGCGCATGAGTAGCGCCCATCACGGCCTTCTTGTAGGCAGCACCCTGCTCCTCGAAGATCAGGCGACAAGGCATGGAAACGACGGCTGTGGGGATGCCCTCTTTCTGCAGGAGATCCCGCGCCGCGACTGCAAGCTGCAGTTCGGACCCCGTGCCGATGAGCGTCAACTTGCGGTTGCCGCCCTCGGCCTCCGCCAGGACATAGGCGCCCCTGGCCGACTTGTTCTCGTCGCCGGGCTCGCGGCGCAGGAGCGGCATCGGCTGGCGCGAAAGAGCGATGAGGGCCGCACGGCGCGGCGCGTCCAGGATCAGCTCCCAGCATTCGGCCGTCTCCACCGGGTCGCCCGGGCGGAAGACGGCGAGGCCGGGAATGGCCCGCAGCGCCGCCAGTTGCTCGACCGGCTGATGCGTCGGCCCGTCCTCGCCGAGACCGATCGAGTCATGCGTCATGACAAAGACCGTACGGATGTGCATGAGCGCCGCGAGACGGATCGCCGGGCGGCAGTAATCGGAGAAGCACAGGAAGGTGCCGCCATAGGGGATCAGGCCGCCGTGCAGTGCGATGCCGTTCATGGCTGCCGCCATGCCATGCTCGCGCACGCCGTAATGCATGTAAGTGCCGCTGTAGTCACCGGGCTTGATCTCGATCATGCCCTTCGCCTTCGTATTGTTCGAAGGGGTCAGGTCAGCCGAGCCTCCCAGCAGTTCCGGAATGGCAGCCGCCAGGTGATCCAGAACGGCGCCACTGGCCGAGCGGGTAGCCATGTCCTTGCCGCTGGCGATGAATTCAGCGCGCGCCGTCGAAATGGCCTTCTTCCAGCCAGCGGGCAACTCGCCATTGTTGCGGCGCTCGAACTCCCGGCGCAACGCCTCGGGCGCCGCCTTGACCCGATCGGCCCA
>JAQGJO010000090.1 GCA_028290595.1 Hyphomicrobiales bacterium
GCGCTTCGAGCACACCATCAATCTGCGCCTTGGTGTGCGACGCATTGAAAAAGAAGCGCAGCCGTGGCTTGTTCTTCGGCACACCGAGCTGCACGATCGGCGGCACATAATAGCCGACGCGCAGCAACGCCCGCGCGGCCAGCATCGCCTTTTCCGAGGTGTCGAAAATGATCGGAATAATGCCCTCGCTGATCGCGTCGCCGATGTTGAAGCCGAGCGCACGCGCCCGTTCGGCGAAATAACGGCTGTTCTCGCGCAGCTTGGCGACGCGCCAGGTTTCTCGTGAAATGATATCCAGCGCCTCACGCACCGTTGCCGCGATCGAGGGCATCAAGCCGACGCTGTAGACGAAGCCAGGAAGGGTGAAGCGCAGCCAATCGATGACGACTTGCTTGCCGCCGATGAAGCCGCCGCAACTGACGAACGCCTTCGACATCGTTCCGACAACCAGATCGACACTGCTCATGTCGAGGCCGAAATGTTCGGTGACGCCGCGGCCGGTCTTGCCTAGCACGCCGATGGAATGCGCCTCGTCGATCATCAGCCAGGCATTGTAGCGGTCGCGCAACTCAATAAATTTCGGCAGGTCCGGCACATCGCCGTCCATGCTGTAGAGACCTTCGATGACGATGAGGACGCGGCGAAAATGGCTGCGCTTTTCCTTCAGGATTTCCTCAAGCCGCGCCATGTCGTTGTGCGGAAATTCGACGATGGTCGCCCGCGACAGCCGACTGCCCATGACGATGCTGTTGTGGGCCAGTTCGTCGACCAGGATCAAGTCGCCCTTGGCGAGCAGATGCCCGACGAGCGAGAGATTGGTGCCATAGCCGCTGACCATGGCGATCGTGTCGTCGACGCCGATAAAGGCGGCCAGATCATATTCAAGGGCGCGATGGCAGGTGCGTTCACCGCCGACAAGACGCGAACCGCCGACGCCGACGCCGAACTCGGCTATGGCCTGTGTCGCGGCATTGCGGATGCGGGCGTCTTCCGACAGCCCGAGGTAGTCGTAGTTGGCGAAGGAGACCAGTGTGTCGCCACGCGATCGAAAATCCGACCGCAGCCGGTCGAGCGGGGCGAAGTAGGGATGGTCGTATCCGATGACCGAAAAACCGGCCAGTTTCAAACGGCGGCGGGCGTATTCTTCCAAATCGGAATTCACCGAATCCATATGTTGTCTCTGCGAATCGTGATCGGACTAGACTAATAAAATCAACGACTAAGCTAGCAAATCGCTGAAGTATCGCGCGTAGGGATCGACTAAAGCGCAAGTTATCGCATCCGTCTACAGCAAGACGTGATGGTAAAGAGCGTATTTCCGCTTTCCTTAGCATTGCCCTAACGACAAAAAGGCCATTTTTGGGCTGTCGGTTGCTGGGCTAAGCTGTGAAATGTCGGGTCACCTTCAGCCTAGGAACATGAAATATAGTGTGTTTTTAGCCTGTGTCAGAAACGAAATAGGCTTGTCTCGACGATCGCTGTCGTCCGCCGAGGCACTAATTGCCCATCTTTAGCCTCAATTAGCCAAGCTCAATTTTTATATAAGCCTTGTACGAATGCGTGATCCGGCGCCGCTCTTAGCTTGGCTTTTATCAAGTACTTCCGGGAAGTTCTGCGGCTTCACAAATTCTGCAGCTTCACCTGGCGTCGACGAACTGGTTCATGAACAGGGTTTCCGGTTCTCCCGGGTCGCCGAGTTTGTTGTCGCGCAGGGCATCGACGCCGCTTTTCCAGAGCTTGGGGACGTTTCGCAGCAGATTTTCCCGGCCCTCTGACAGCCAGAGCCGGTCCGCCGTCAATTTCTCGACGGCGACAATCGCGTCGATGTCGCGGATGCCGGCGATCTCAAAATCCTTGGACGCCCGCTCGTAAATCGGTTTCAGCGGCTGGGTCATGATTTCTTCCGCCGAGGCGCGCATTGCCTTCATGGCACGCGTCAACAGATCGGGTTTCGCTTCGGCGATTGCACGTGTGGTCACATAGCATTGGCCAGGCATGGGTGCATATCTGTCGGTCGACCATGACATCACGTCTTCTTTCATCCGCTCCAGGGCGGAGACGACCTGAATGGACGCGATGAAGCAATCGACACGGCCCTGCTTCATGATCTGTACGGCGCCGGGGCTGTTGCCGGTGACCTCGCGCTTGACGTCATCCGGCTTCAGGCCGCCGTGGGCCAGGATCAGATTCAGGAAAACGTCGGTGGTGCCGGCGACGGAAACGATGCCGACCGTTTTGCCCTTCAGGTCTTCCGCCTTCTCGATCGGCTTCGATTTCAGGCTGATCATGAAGAAGGTTGAGGCCTGATAGAGAGTGGCGATCGAGACGAGGGGCACCTTAGTCGTGGCAACCGCCCGCATCACATCAATGCCGGAGGCGCGAATGAAGTCGACCTGCTGCGCGATCAATTGCTGGATCGGCTGCGCCGTGCCCTGGCCGCCCAGAAGTTTGGCATCGATGTTCTGCCTGGCGAAATGGCCGCCTGAAATGCCGTTCATCAATTCGATGAAATCGGGGATGAAGCCGAACGGCGTCATCATCACCAGCGGCGTGCGCGCCTGGGCTTTGACGATGGCGGGAGCCCCGAGCAATGAGGCCGAAGCCATCGCTGCGGAGCCCCGGATGAATGCGCGCCGATTAGTCATTTTATGCTCCGTTTCCAGCTCTGGATTTCCGAATTGATGTATCTTGCCTCTAAGCAAAGGATGCGTCTATGGCTGTCGGCCAACGAAGCTGTGATGAGGAAGAAAGCATGAGTGTCGAATATGCGCCCAAGGGGATTGTCGGCGTGCTTACCCCGCAGGCAAACACGACAGTGGAACCTGAGTATGCAATCCTCACGCCGCCCGGCTATGCATTCCTGAACGCCCGGCTGCTCAGCCCGCACAAGACGATCGACGAGCGCCTCGTCGACTATTTCGCCAATGTCCAAAACTATGCGCGGGAATTCGCCAATGCGCCGATCGGTACGCTTTGCGTTGCGACGACGGGCATGTCCTATCTTGTCGGCAAGGAAGCTGAAGACAAAAAGCTGGCGGAGATGTCGGCTGCGCTCGGCATTCCGGTGATGACGGCGGCGACATCGGTCTGCATGGCGCTCGATGCGCTGAAAGCCAGGCGTATTGCGCTGATCTCGCCCTACGAAGGCAGTCTCGATGCGGCGGCGACGCCGTATTGGGAGTCACGCGGCTACAGCGTCGTCGAGAAAATCAGCGCCGCCAAGCCGGGCGACAATTTCCATCCCATCTACAGCCTGCCGTCAGGCGCGGCGCAGGAGGCGCTCGACAAGATCAAGGACCCTTCGCTCGATGCCATCATCATGCTCGGCACCGGCATGCCGACTTTCGGGCCGATCGCACGCACGCCGTTCCTCGGCAAGACGCCGGTGCTCTCCTGCATGTTTGCCCTGATCTGGGCCAACATCGTCACTCTCGACAAGCGTGAGCCGACCGGCGAAGACCTGCATAAATGGTTGAACGGCCGCTGGTGGCGCGACCGCATGGCGCAACAGTTTATCTAGGGACGCTGGGAACAGCCCAAGGCCGCTCAGTCGCATCCGTTGCAACAAAAGCCTCGATATCCTTCGCATACGAGCGCGTCAGGTCGACGTCGTCCCAGCCGTTGATCAACTGCTTCTTCCAATCGGCGCGAATGTCGAAATCGAAGCTACGATTGCCGGCGATGATCTTCTGATTGGCGAGATCGACGCGGATCGGCCGGCCGTCGATGATGGTCGGTTCCGCCAGCAGCTCTTCGATGTCGCTTTCGCTGAGGCGCGCTGGCAGCAGGCCATTCTTGATCGAGTTGGAAGCGAAGATATCGCCGAAGCTCGGCGCGATCACGCAGGTGATGCCCTGATCGACGAGCACATAGACGCCGGCCTCGCGCGATGACCCGCAACCAAAATTCTTGCGGGCGATCATGATGCTGCAATCGCGATAGCGCGGATCGTTGAGAGGGAAGTCGCTGCGCAAGGCGCCGCTGGTATCGCGGCGCAGATCGTGCAGCA
>JAQGJO010000381.1 GCA_028290595.1 Hyphomicrobiales bacterium
ACGTGTCCGTGCCGCCGAATGTACCTCACATCGGCGTCGCGGTTACTTCAATGCGGGCCGGATCGACATTGATAATGGCGGCGATCGCTGTTCGATGCCCGTGGGGAAAGTGGCTTGCGACGTGGACGGCGAGCGACCCATCAGGTTTCGGAACAACGAAACCGCCTTCGGTCTCCATCGCGATGTGAAACTGTCTTCCGGTATTATAAACATCGGAAACGCAAAAAGAGCTCCCTGAGAACGCGGCCTTAATGTCTCCACTCGTATGACGCCGCTCGTAACACAAGTTGCCGTTTGGGTAGATTTGAAACGCTTGCTCTTTCAGGGCTTCCTCTGGATCGACAATAACAGGCAAAGGTTCGATATCGACACGACACGCTGCTACGGCACTTGCTGCCTGCTCTGGCGTTGCCGCGGCAATCGCAATTACCGGGTCGCCGACCATACGAACGCGGTCGCCGCATAGAACGGGCTGATCTTGTACCTTGTGGCCGAAGCCGTTCACGCCTGGAATATCGGCGAATGTAACGACACGGACCACGCCAGGCAGAGTTCTCGCAATCGACGTATCGATCGAAACAATTTTCCCATGCGGCGTGGGACTTCGCCAAACCTTCACGAATAGCGCATCGAGTGGAATCTTGTCGGTGAGAAAGCCCTTTTGCCCGGACACCTTCCAGTCGGCGTCGGGCCGCCGCTCAAAACCGGCGTGAAGCTCTTTCAGAGTGCGAGCGGCCAAGCCGGAACCCGTTGCCTGCGCCATCAGCTTCGCCAAATTGTTGAGGCCTCGGCATGTCCGCGCAGGACGTTGGCAACGACAACCGCCTTGTCCGCAGCGCTCATGGTGATGCTATCAGTTAGCATGGCTTCTTGGGCGACAATGGAAGCTAGCTGCCTCGGCAGCGACGGATAGCTCGATGAAAAAGCGTATTCGACCGCATGCAAGCGGCCGGTCCTGTTATCTCCTCCCCCTACCGCGATCTTTGGGTCGGCGGGATCGAGCGAGAACGCCAATGTCACACTGCTCGGCGAGAACGCTTCACGATATCCAATCTTCTCGAAGGTCAGCTGTCGAGCCGCCATCGGAATTCGCACACTGACTAGCAAATCGTCTTCATCCCTCTGCACCAGCCAATCGTCGATTGTGACGGTGCCTTTCGATATCGACATTGTCGCGCCTGCGGCGAGCAACAAGGGCCGGAGATCGCCCTTCTGCCATGCCAAATTCCCGCCGAAGGTGCCGAGCGAGCGTATTCCAAACGAAGCGATCGATCCTAAAGCTGTCGCGAGAGCAGGAAAATGTGTTTTCACAATCCGGTCGCATCGTAACGATTCCAGCGAGGTGAAGGCGTTAATTTCAAGAACGCCGTGACTCAGTCGACATGGAGCAGACGATTGAAACCTGAGCACATCGATAAGCAATGACACGTCGGGATCCTTGTCCCAGCCGAGTTGCAACGCAGTGCCGCCGCCGAGGAAGACCGTATGCGGACCGCCGTCCCGCTTGGCTCGCACAGCGTCGTTCACATCCAGAGCCCGGTAATACCCTATACCCGGCTTCGAGTTTGACGGCTGTATGTCTCCGCCTTCCATACTGAATGCCAAAGAACTATTCACTTTCAGGGCCTAGTTTTACAGTTCATCGAATTCACGTTGAGTGATTGACAAAAAAGCGGACCCTTGAATAGAACATTTTTGACGTAACACCGCTGCCCGTACGGCATCACTTAGCGCAAGGATGAAGCATTTGCAGCTCCACAGTACCCTGTTGCGCTACGTTGACGAGATTGCTCGCTGCGGATCGATCCGAAAGGCTGCGTTGAAGCTTAATGTGGCTTCATCCGCGGTAAATCGGCAGTTGCTGAGCCTCGAGGCCGATCTTGGGACACCGATATTCGAGCGCGGCCCGAGGCGCGTGCGCCTTACATCAGCGGGCGAGATTTTGATCCACCATATTCGTCGCACGCTACAAGACGCACAGCGGGCAAAATCAGAAATCGAAGATTTAAAGGGCATTCGTCGCGGAGAGGTGAGCGTTGCCATTATCGAGGGTGCCGCAACTGAATTGCTAACGGAAGTGCTGAAGGACTTTCGCACAAGGTATCCCAGCATTCGCTTTTTGGTGCGAGTGCTGCCTTCGGAACTTGTACCAGAAGTTGTGGGGAGAGGGGACGCTGATCTTGGATTGGCGTTCAACGTGCCGCCTATGCGAGGCATTCGCCGAATAGCTTCGACGGTCTTATCTGTCGGGGTGGTCATGCGACCTGATCATCCGCTCGCAAAAGCTAAGCGCATTCGCCTCATAGACTGCCTGCAATATCCGATATGTCTAGCTGATCGATCGATATCTGCTGGTCAGCTTATTGATCGAGCGCTGATCGAGTCTGCAGCAACGATAGAACCTTTTGTCGTATGTAATTCGGCCGAGATCTTGAGAGCGATGGTGCTCGAAGGTCTGGGCATCACCTTCAAGAGCTCGGTAGGCCTCAAGCGGGATATCCGCGAGAAACGGTTGGTCTTTCGGCATTTGGAGAAGGCACCATCGCAGCATCTTACCCTAATTGAGAAAAGCGGCCGCAAGCTGCCTGTTGCGGCAAACGTACTTGGAGAGGCGTTGCGACATGCGATAATAAGCCTGAAGGATCCAAAGTAGCTAAATAGCTCTCTCCTAAGGCCTGTCCACCGCCGCGCTCAGCAGCTTCTCCAGGTCCATAACCCGGGTCGGCTCCAGCGTGACCGCCAACGTATCGATCGGCGGCAGGTCGGGCACGGCCTGCAGGCGCACGTAGTCTTTCTCCGTCGTCACCAGCGTCGCGCCGAATTGTCGGGATGCTGATTTGAGCGTCGAAATATCGGCGCTGCTGAAGCGGTGATGATCGGGAAACGGGATCGCCTGCACCAGGTTGGCGCCCAGCCCGCGCAAGGTCTCGAAGAATTTTTCCGGCCTGCCGATGCCGGCGAATGCGATGATCTTCTGCCGTGAAAGCCTGGCCCGGCTCGCTGCCGCAGGCTCCAGGCTGGCTTCGATGACGGCAAGATCGTTCGCGCGGGCCTTATCGGCAATTAGGTTGCCGCGCGACCCGGAGCCGATGATGAGGACGGCATGGGTGAGCGCCAATTGATCTTCGAGCGGCGCGCGCAACGGCCCGGCGGGAATGCACAATCCGTTGCCGACGCCGGTTGCACCATCGACGACTGCGATAGAGAGGTTTTTGACGAGTGACGGATTCTGCAATCCGTCATCCATGACGATGATGCTGGCGCCCGCCCGCACCGCTGCTTTGGCCGCCGCCACGCGATCAGCCGCCACGATGGTCGGTGCGACTCTCGCCAGCAGCAATGGCTCGTCGCCGACGTCGCGGAACGTATGCTTGTCGGGATCGACGCGAATGGGCGAACCGCTGCGCTGCGCCGTTGCGCCATAGCCGCGCGACAGGAAGAAGGGGCGTTCGCCAAGGCGGATCAGGATATTTGCAACGGCGATGGCGGTCGGCGTCTTGCCGGCGCCGCCGGCGACGAAATTGCCGACGCAGATCACCGGAACGCCGGCGCGGGCGCCGGGCCGTTGCATGCGCCAGCGGGTCGCCGCGCCGAACGCCAGGCCCAGCGGCGAAAGAGCAAGCGCACGCGCGTCCGGCCGTTCCTCCCACCAGAAGGCCGGCGCACGCATCAGCTTTGTCCGATTTGCGATTGCAGCAGATAGGGTTCGATGGCGAGCATGATCTTGTCCGATGCGCCGCCGAGCTGTTCGACCGTTTCGCCGGCGTTGCGCACCATTGTGCGCAGCCGCTTGCCGTCGGCAAGCAGGCTCAGCAAGGTGCGCGCCAGCGTATCCGCATCGCCGACGTTGATGGCGCCGTTCGACCGGTCCAGTTCGTGATAAACTTCGGCAAAATTGGCGACATGCGGTCCGTGCAGGATCGCGGTTCCCAGCTTCGCCGGCTCGATCGGATTTTGTCCCCCGGCTCCAGCCAGCGATTTGCCGATGAAGACGATGCTCGATAGCCGGTACAGCAGGCCCATCTCGCCCATCGTGTCGGCGATATAGAATTGCGCTCTCGGCGGAATGGCGTCGCCCTTCGAGCGCATCAGCGGCGTGACGCCGTTTTGTACCGCAAGCGCCGCGATCTGCGCGCCGCGCTCGGCATGGCGGGGCGCCACCACGGTGACGAGATTGGTGATCTTCTTGCTGAGTTCCATATGCACGGCGAGCGCGATCTTCTCTTCGCCGTCATGGGTCGATGCCGCAAGCCACATCGGCCGCGATCCGATCATCGTCTGCATGCGCGCCACTTCGGCGGGATCGGCCGGCAGCGCCGACACGTCGTATTTCAGATTGCCGGCGACAACGACTCGCGGCGCGCCGAGATCGGAGAAGCGCGCGCCATCGGCCGCTGACTGCGCCAGGCAGAGATCGATCTTTGACAGCAATTTGGCCGCCGTCGCCGGCAATCGCTTCCAGCGTTCGAACGAGCGCGCCGACAAGCGCGCATTGACCAGGACGATCGGAATATTACGCGCGTCGATCTCGCGCAGCATGTTCGGCCACAGTTCGGATTCGGCGAAGAGCACGAGATCGGGCCACCAGTGATCGAGAAAGCGTTTGACGAAACGATCGACGTCGAGCGGCACGAATTGATGGATCGCGCCGGGTGGCAACCGCTCTTCGAGAATGCGCGCTGATGTGACCGTGCCGGTCGTCACCACGACCTGCATGCCCTGCTGGCGCAGTTTTGCCACCAGCGGCAGGAGCGCCATCGCCTCGCCGACGCTGGCGCCGTGCAGCCACGCCAGCCGCCCGTAGGGCCGTTCTACATCGGCGATGCCGCTGCGCTCAGCAAGCCTGCGGCCGTCTTCCTTGCCTTGGCGCTGCCGCCACGCCAGCAGCAGCGGCGTCAGCGGCATGAGCGCCATCGTCGCCCCGCGATAAACGCCGAGGAGGGAAAAAGAGGAGAACTTCATCCCGTTCCCTTCTCGTAATCATGTGGCGATTGCGCGTCAGACATCGTCTTTTGCGCGCGGGAATCGCTTGAATCGCGCTCGCCCGGGTCGCGGCTGCCGACCATGGCGTAGGCTTTGCTGTGGATGCGGTTCAACTCGGCCTCAAGCGCGCTCCGCGCCGTTTCCATGGCTTCGTCATTGGCGTCCGCTGCAACCCGGATTGGCGTGCCGACGACAACCGCGCCGCGCGAGAAGGGCAGGCCGATGCTGGCCCTGTCCCAGGATTTGAAATCGATTCGCCGGGAGTTGACCACGGCAAGCGGGTAGATCGGCCGTCCCGACAGCCGGGCGAGAGTAACGATCCCTTTGCCCGCCACGCGCGACACCTTGGGCACATCGGAGGTGAGAACCAGTGAAATGCCGTCGCCCAGAATGCGCAGCATTTCGCGGAGCGCCAGTGCGCCGCCACGCTTTCGCGTTTTCTGCGAACCGCTTCCGCCCGATCCGCGGATCGGAATGACGCCGAGATGTTCCAGCAGTTTCGCATTGATCTCCGCATCGGCATTGCGTGAAATCAGGGCGGCGACTTTCATGCCCGGTGGCCAGGCGAAATGCGCCATGATGTGCTGGCCATGCCACAGCCCGGCGATCACCGGCGCATCGGCCAGCGCCCGCTGTTTCAGGTCTGGCGGATCAAACTGATAACGGGTCGTGCATTCGACAAGCCGCAGATATTTCGCGGCAAGCCAGGCAGCCACAGTCTGGACCGGGCCGGAACGGCCTAGTTTCTTCAGTATCGACATGCCCTGCCAGTCTTGATGCCCAGCGGTTAGGCGGGGTCGAGAAACCGGTGCATATGCACGATGAAATAGCGCATTTGCGCGTTGTCTACCGTTTGCTGTGCTTTTGCCCGCCACGCCTTTTCGGCGCTCGCATAGTTCGGGAAGATGCCGACAATGTCGAGCGCATTGGTATCGCGAAAGTTCGTGCTGTTGAGGCTTTCGAGTTCGCCGCCGAACACGAGGTGCAGGAGCTGTTTGGATTCGAGGGTATGGGAGGGTGTGTCCGTCATTTTATCCAACTTGTGATGGGGGTGAGATAGCAAACAACCGCCTCGTTGACTTGCAAAAAATGTGACTTGCAAAAGTGACCTGCAAAAAATGTGCTGCGCATTCCGTGCAGTCTATTTTACCGCTGCTTTTTATTTCATGATTGTTTCTTGGCAATTGCACGGCGGAGCGCCGCCAGCAAATCGCCGTGCATGGCTGCGGGGGCCGCAGCCAGAATGCCGTGGCGCGGGCGCTGGGCATTGTACAGCGGTGTTTGCCCGTCGAGCCCGGTGAAGCTGCCGCCGGCCTCGCGGACGATCAGGTCGGCCGCCGCCACGTCCCAGTCCCAGGCGTCAGCCGAGGCGATGCCGCCGTCGATCTCGCCGGCAGCGACGCGGGCCATCCGGTAAGCGAGCGAGGGAACTCGGGGTTCGCGAACGATTTCAAGGTCATCGCCAGTCAGGGCGTCGAGAATTCCAAGCGGTCCACCAAGTCGGCTGCCAGCGAGCGAAGCGCGGCCGGAGGTGGCCAGTTTGCGGCCGTTGAGAGTGGCGCCGGCGCCCTCCGCCGCCTCGAATGTCTCGTTCAGCGCCGGCAGATGCAGCACCGCGAGGCGCGGGCGGCCTGATTCGACCAGGGCGATGGAAATCGACCAGCGCGGATCGCCCTTGATGAAGGCCCGGGTGCCGTCGATAGGGTCGACGATGAAAAGTTGGCGGCGCTGCAGCCTTTCCGGACTGTCGGCGGTTTCCTCCGATAGCCAGCCAGCATCCGGCGCGAGCGGGCTAAGGCGTTGGCGCAGCAGCACATCCACGGCCAGGTCAGCCTCGCTGACCGGCGATCCGCCATGCTTGTAGTCGATCCTGGCCGAGGTCGCGGCGCCGGCTTCGAAATAGGTCATGGCCAAGACGCCCGCCTCTTGGGCGATCTCGCTCATCGCCGCAAGGACGGGATCTTTGCCTGGAGTGTCTGCCAAATCGATTCCATCGGAATTGCGCGCCTGCAGCCCCAATAGGCGGGGTTTTGCACGCGCGCAAGCCGCTTTCAGCCGGCCTGGACCGGGTCCGGCGCATCCGGCGCGCTGGAGGGGCCCGTCGTCTCCGCATTGCGCCGGCGGGCGCGTCCACGCGGCGAAAACACATAGATCAGCACCGGCAGGATGAAGAGGATCAGCGCCGGGGCCAGCGCCATGCCGCCGACAACGACAATGGCGAGCGGCTTTTGCACCTGCGATCCGACGCCGCTCGACCAGGCGGCGGGCAGCAGGCCGACACCGGCGACGATGCAGGTCATGATCACCGGGCGCATCTGCGTATGGCAGGTCTCGCGGATGGCTTCGAGCCGCTCGCGGCCCAGCGCGATCAGATGATTGAAATGGGTGATGACGATAATGCCGTCCATCACCGCGATGCCGAACAGGGCGATGAAGCCGATCGCGGCCGAGACGCTGAACGGCGTGCCGGTCGCAGCCAGCGCGACGACGCCGCCAACCAGCGCCAGCGGAATGACGGTCAGCGCCAGCACCGTATCGGCAAGCGATCCGAAATTGAAATACAGCAGCAGCGCCATCAGTGCGAGGCTGATCGGCACGACGAGCGTCAACCGCGCGATGGCATCCTGCAGATTGCCGAACTCTCCCACCCATTCGAGCCGATAGCCCGGCGGCAGCACGACTTCCTTGGCGATGCGCTGCTGGGCTTCGAGAATCGTGCTGCCGAGATCGCGGTCGCGGACGCTGAACTTGACCGGCAGATACCGCGTCTGCTGCTCGCGGTAGATATAGGCGGCGCCGGAGGTCAGCGAGACCTTGGCGACTTCGCTGAGCGGGATCTGCGTCACACTGCCCGCGGGCGTCGTCACGCCGATGCGCAGATTGTTGATCGCTTCGATGCTCTGACGGAACCGCGGCGCCAGGCGGATGACGATCGGGAAATGCCGGTCGCCGCCTTGTTCAAACAATTCGCCGGCGCTGTCGCCGCCGACGGCGGTGCGCACCGTGGTGTTGATGTCGCCGGGCGCCAGGCCGTAGCGCGCTGCCTTGGCGCGGTCGACCTCGATTTGCACGGTCGGCTGGCCAAGCGAGACGAAGACGGCGAGATCCTCGATGCCGGGAACCTTGCCGATCGTCGTTTTTATCTTCTGCGCCAGATCGGCGAGCGTGTTGAGATCGCTGCCGTAGATCTTGATCGAATTCTCACCCTTCACGCCCGAGACGGCTTCCGCGACATTGTCCTGCAGATATTGCGAGAAGTTGAATTCGACGCCGGGGAATTTCGACTGCAGTTTGGCGAGCACCTCATCGGTCAGCGAATCCTTGTCGACCCCCGGCCGCCATTGCGAAACCGGCCGCAGCGGTGCGAAGAACTCGGCGTTGAAGAAGCCGGTGGCATCGGTGCCGTCGTCGGGCCTGCCGTGTTGCGAGAGCACGGTCTGGAATTCCGGCAGTTCGGCGATAACCTTGCGCATGCGGTTGACGTATTCATTGCCTTCCTCGAGCGAGATCGTCGTCGGCAATGTGGCGCGGATCCACATATTGCCTTCTTCGAGCTTGGGCAGGAATTCCAGTCCAAGCAGACGTACGACCACGAATGTCGTAGCGACGATGGCGATGGCGGCGAGGATCGCAATCTTGCGGAAGCGCAGCACGATTTCGAGCGCCGGCTCATACGCATTGGCGATGGCGCGAACCAGAAATGTTTCTCTTTCCTCGACGTGGTCGGGCAGGATGAAGGCGCAGAGCGCCGGCGTGATGGTGAATGTCGCCAGCAGGCCGCCGGCAAGCGCATAGGCATAGGTCTGCGCCATCGGCCCGAAGATATGGCCTTCGACGCCGCTCATCGTGAACAGCGGAATGAAAGCCGCGACGATGATGCAGGCGGCAAAGAAGATCGACCGGTTGACGCCGGAGGCGGCTGCCGCGATCTGCTTCAGTTTGCCGGTCAGGCCGTGGTGATAGGTCATGGTATCAGCCGGATCGTCCTCGTCACCGCTTGGCCCATGCGCCAGCCGTCGGTAGATCGCCTCGACCATGATGACCGTTGCATCGACGATAAGACCGAAATCGATTGCGCCGACGGACAACAGATTTGCGGATTCGCCGCGCACGACCATGAGCCCGATGGCAAAGAACAGGGCGAACGGAATCGTCGTGGCGATGATCAGCGCGCTGCGAAGATCGCCGAGAAACAGCCATTGGATAAGCACGATCAGCAGAATGCCGACGATCATATTGTGCAGCACGGTGTTGGTCGTGGTGTTGATCAGCTCCTCGCGATCGTAGATGCGCTCGATCTTGACGCCCGGCGGCAGGATGCCTTCGCTCGCGATACGTGCAACTTCCGCATGCACGGCGCTGAGCGTCGGCATGCTGCGCTCGCCGCGCCGCATCAGCACGATGCCCTGGACGACATCGTCGGCTTCGAGAATGCCGGCGATGCCGAGGCGCGGTTGAAAGCCGATCTCGACGGTCGCGATATCGCGCACCAGCACCGGCGAACCGTTGATCTGCGTCAGCATGGTCGACTCGATGTCATCGACACTGCGGATGAGGCCGACGCCGCGCACCACGGCGGACTGGCTGCCGATATTGACCGTATTGCCGCCGACATTGAGGTTCGAATTGTTGAGGCTCTGCACCACCTGGGGCAGGGTGAGGCCATAGGCGACGAGGCGGTCGAGATCGACCTTGATCTCATAGGTCTTGGTCTTGCCGCCCCAACTGGTGACGTCGATCACGCCGGGAACGCCGCGGAAGCGGCGTTTCAGCACCCAGTCGTTGAGCGTCTTCAGATCCATGACGCTGTAGCCGGGCGGCCCGACGAGCCTGTAGCGGTAGATTTCGCCGATCGGGCTGACCGGCGAAATGCCCGGCTGCGCGCCATTCGGCAGGCTCTGCAATTGCGCCAGCCGGTTGAGAACCTGCTGCTCGGCTTCGCGGTAGGTGAAATCGAACGTGAACTGCAGCTTCACCGACGAAAGCCCGTACAGCGAAATGCTGCGGGCGTTCTTCAGGTTCGGCATTCCGGAGGTCGCGACTTCGATCGGGATGGTGATGTAGCGTTCGACTTCTTCCGCCGACAGGCCAGCGACCTGGGTGACGACTTCCACGGACGGCGGCGTCGGATCTGGATAGGCTTCGATGTTGAGCAGCTTGAAGGCGATCAATCCGCAAATCATCATGCCGGCCAGCATCAGAAGCATGACGACACGCTGGCGCAAGGCGAAGGAAACTATGCCGTCCATAAAACCTTGCCCATGAAACCTTGCGTTATGAAACCTTGCGTCTTCGTATTGCTATTTCTAAGTGCCGCCGAGCGTCGCCGCCCTGTCGATGAACAGCGCGCCTCTGGTGACGACCCGCTCGCCCTTCTTCAATCCGTTGAGAACCTGAATGCGGTTGCCGCTGACGAGACCTGGCTGGATCGCCCGCAATTCAAGCCTGTTATCGCTGCCCATGACCCAGATGCGCGTCTTGTCGCCTTCATAGATCAGGGCTTCGCGCGGGATGCTTGCCGATTTGCCTTCGCTCTTGCCGATCAGCCGCACGCTGGTGAACATTTCAGGGCGCAGCAGGCCTTCAGCATTGTCGATATTGGCGCGCACGGGAATTCGCCGGCTTGTCGGATCGATGGACGAACCGATGAGCGCGATCTCGCCGGTGAACACGCGGTCCGGATAAGCAACGACGCGGAATTCAAGCTTCTGGCCGACGAAGACACTGCCGACATCGGATTCGCGCACGCTGGCGACAAGCCAGACCCGCGACAGGTCACCGAGCGTGAACGCCGGATCCGCCGCGCCCGTCGAGAGGAACTGGCCGGGGCCGACCTTGCGCTGGATGATCATACCGGCGATCGGCGAGAACACGGTCGTCTCGGCGCTGATCTTGCCGGTCTGTTCGAAGCTTGCGATTTCGGCATTGCTCTTGCCTATGATCCGCAGGCGATTGCGTACTGCTTCGAGTCCGATTTCGGCGGCGCGCACATCGTTCTGCGCGGCCGTGAGATCATTCTGCGCTTGCTGATAATCGCGTGTCGCGATGGCGTTGGCGGCGGCGAGATCACGCAGGCGCTTTTCGGCGTTCTGTACGAGGCGCAGTTGCGAGCGCACTTTGTTGAGATTGCTGACGGCGCCCATTAGGTCGTTTTCGCTTTGCACGACATCGACGGCTTCCAGATTGAACAGCGGCGCGCCTTGTTCGACACGCTGTCCCGGCTTGCCGAAAATTTTCGTCACCCGTCCGGCGAATTGCGAGAACACCGGCGTGACGCGCTCCTCATCCACCGAGATCTTGCCTTCGGTGGTCGTCTCCGGCGCGAAGTTCTCTTCGCTGACGGTCTCGATGCGGATCGTCGACAATTGTTCGGGGGTGAGACTGAGGCCCGATTTCGAAATCGCCGGCGGCCTCACATTGACAACGGGAGCCGCCGAGTTCGCTAGCGGGCGCCAATACCATCCAGCCGCGCCGATCAGCGCGACGACGAGGACAGCCGCCTTTGCGCCGCTGCTAAGCCTGCCGGCAGCGCGGGGAGCATCGGCTTGGCCTGGTGCTGGGTTGTTCATGCTGTCGAGCTCCCTCAGCTCGGCGTCAACTGGTGCGATACAGTGGCGAGCCTATCGCCCAATCTCTCGCTTGCGTCAACACAACGTATGGCGACAGATCATTGAATAGACTGTAGCTTCAGTGCTTGAGCCACAGGCATATTTTATCATGGTCATTTTATGGAGGCCTGTGCTTCGCGCGCGTGG